>JAITUR010000073.1 GCA_031286205.1 Treponema sp. | reverse complement strand
CTTAATATCCCGGGTACCGGCGGCGCCTTAAATGGTACGCCTTACGACCTTATCCGTTTTGGAAATATGGTGCTTTATGGCGGGACATTCGATGGCGTGCGCGTACTCGGAAGAAAAGCCGTCGAAAAAATGACAACGATTGCCGTTGACTATCCCAATTACTGCTGGGGCTCAAACGAAAAGCAAAGGTTCTACGGAGTTGGTTTTGATATGCGAAACGGTCCTGCATTTACTTTTTCGCAAGGAACATATATGCACGAAGGCGCAGGAGCTTGCTCGCTGTACATCGACCCAAAAGAAGAACTTGTCGCGGCATGGATAGTGCCGTTCGCAAAAGAAGGCTGGTGGTCTAGGGCGCTTTTTAATGTACAGAATATTATTTGGTCAGGCATAAAGTAAAAGTGAAAGCGCTAAAACAAAAAATAGATGTCTGCAAAGCGGTAGCGTTTGTCACTTTCAAAGAGTGGGGCGCTTACCGCTCGCATTCCATGGTTTCGATTTTCGTTGGTCCCGTGTACTTTGCTGTGCAGTACTTTATCTGGACAGCAGTATATGGCGGCGGCGGCGCGTTGAACGGTATGGAGCTTTCACAAATGATTCGTTACTTTGGCGCAGCCGCGCTAATCGGCTATCTTGTGATGGATTTTGCGGATTGGAATCTTGATATGTTGATTCAATCGGGTAAGTTTCTCACCTTTTCATTGCGGCCGCTTGATCACCGCTTTTTTGCTTTTTCTCAAAAAGTGGGGCACAGAATACTTGGATTTATCACAGAGTTTGTTCCATGTTTTTTGATCTTTACCTTGATTTTCAAAATTGATATGCGCCCTGTGTATTTGGGATGGACGGTTTTATCGATCTTGCTTGCATACATAATGCACTTTCTTGTAAATTATTGTCTTGGAATGGCATCTTTTTGGTTTGTGCAGACAAGAGGTTTAAGAGCGGTTTATGCGCTTGCAAGTTCTGTTTTTTCCGGTATGTTGATACCTCTTGTGTTTTTCCCCATGCCGCTTCAGGCAGCGCAGTTTTTCTTACCTTTCCAATATACCATGTATGTCCCTGTTATGGTTTTTCTTGGGCAATATTCATTAGGTGATATTCACTTGTCTATCCCCGCGATAGTGGGACTTCAGGCAGCAGCGGTTTTGGTTATGTTTACACTTTCCGGGCTGATGTACAAAGCGGCAATGAAACAATTTACAGCGGTGGGCGCGTGATGAAATGGATAAAAATTTACAAAACTTGTGTTGGCACAGCAGTGGCAGAAGCCTTAACCTACAGGCTTAATTTTGTACTGTCATTGCTGATAACGCTTGGGTTTAACATACTGTTTCCTCTTGTAACGATTTTGATTTACCGTTCGGGTGCAAGTTTTCCCGGTTGGAATTTTTACGAAGTGCTTTTGATACAGTCTGTTTTTACATTATCACTGGGTTTTGCAAACATGGCTTTTAGCAATGTGTTATGGGCAACGATGCGGCGTATTCGCGAGGGCAGTTTTGAGGTTGTATTGCTCAAACCCCTTAATCCGCTGTTTTTCCTGATTGCAACCAATTTTGATCCGGGAAGCGCGGGGTTAATTATCGGCGGCGGTTTTATGTTTGGTTTTTCGCTTGTACATACAGGTATTGCATCAATTTATGCGATACCCCAATTTTTGGTTTTATTTACGGCAGGCTTCGCTGTGATGGCGGGAATAAATATGTTAATGGCAGCAACATCGTTTAAGTGGGTAGGTAACTCACGCATACCGGAAATTTTTGACAGTATAATGACTTTTGGGAAATATCCAATAACAATCTTCCCGCAGGTTATTAAGGGAATTGCGACATTTGTTATTCCGGTTGGCATGATTGGTTTTTTCCCTGCAAGCGCTCTCCTTGGACAACCGGAGCCTGCCGCATTTTTTGCGGTAATTCCCTGTGTACTTTTTATGTTTTTTGGAATTTGGTTTTATCAATATATGGTTAAATTATACGAAGGAGTTGGCGGTTGAGCCATTTTCTAAACTCGGTTAGTTTAGAAAATGGCTTTGTATAAAACGGTAAAACCGTTTTATACTTTTAATTATATGAAAACTCATTAAAACTGAAGTTTTAATAAGTAAAGGATTTATATGCACATAATAAAAGTTAATAATCTTACAAAAACTTATACTACCTACAAGCGCGGCAGCGGTTTTAGCGAAACTATAAAAGGTTTTTTTAAGCGCGAAAAAGTAATTGTTAATGCTGTTGACAATGTGTCATTTGAGGTAGAGGAGGGCTCTATCTGCTGTTTACTGGGTCCAAATGGCGCAGGCAAATCTACAACAATCAAAATGCTGTGCGGCGCATTGTACCCCACATCCGGCGAAATTTTATCAATGAACTTTAGCCCATACTCCGACCGTAAAAAATATGTACGCGAAATTGGCGCGGTATTTGGACAGCGTTCCCAGCTTGTTTGGGATATTCCGCCGGTTGACAGTTTTAACATGAATCGCGCCATTTACGGAATTCCCGCCGCCGATTATAAATCGCGCCTTAATGAACTTGCAGCAATGTTTGAGGTAGAAGAGGTAATGCACAAACCAACAAGGGTACTGTCTCTTGGAGAGCGTATGAAATGCGAGTTTATTATGGCAATGCTTCACAAACCAAAAATTGTTTTTCTGGACGAGCCGACAATCGGGCTTGATGTAATTGCAAAAGCAAAGATACGCGAGTTTATTCAAAAAATTAACAAAACCGGCACATCGTTTATTCTAACCACCCACGATTTGGAAGATGTCAAACAGCTTGCCAATCATGTCATTGTCATAAATCATGGGGAAAAAGTCTTTGACGACACATTGCAAAAATTACAGCTAAACCTTGGCGAAAAAAAGATTGTAGAGCTTGTTCTTGAACAACCGGTTAATGAAAACGAAACCGGCTTTTCAGGCAATGTCAGGTTGCTGGAAAAAAAATCCCCATTGGAATTAACCCTGGAAGTTGATACATCAAAAATCGCTATTAGTGAATTTATCGAAAGTCTTTCCGGAAAAATTAAATTTTCAGATATTTCCATAAAAGAACTCCCGATGGAAGAAATTATCACACAGATTTACAGGGATAGATGATTGTTAATAATTCTCAAAAATGAGGTAAAATAATGCAATATAATAAAGTTTTAAGAATTCTTCAATAATTAAAATTCCAGCTATTTTGATTAAATTGACACTTCGAGTAATACTCCCCAATTTATGTGGCCAAGAAGACTTGAACTTCCATGCCTTTCGGCACTAGCACCTCAAGCTAGCGTGTCTACCAGTTCCACCATGGCCACTTAACCTATATTTAACAAAAAAAGAGGGGGCTTGTCAAGTGGCTCTTTTCGAAAACAAGACCTCAGTCCCGATGTTTTTTGGAGCATTTTTGGAACCTTTGTAGACCCGGTAGAAGCCGCCATGTTTTACAGTCTAATCCTGCATTATTGATGCACCCGTATATCCCAAACGGTAAGATCAAAATCGCCTGTATCGGCAAGTTGAAATTGAATATACTGAATATTCTCCTGGATAAAAGGCACGGGTTTACCCCAATACTGTCTAATACCGCCGGGTATATTGACAGTTATTCTTGATTCCGAACCGGCTGCGGTAAAAGTATACCTATAATGATTATAGCCGCTTTCAATGGTTTCCGGCGTTACAAATATTACAGCGTATTGTTTTTCGTTACCGTTTGTCATAAAGGATAAGGCTCTCATCGTTTTTAATTCTTCCAGCATGGCATCATTTGGAGCGGCATTAACATTTGCCCAGCTTCCTTCGCCGACAGTCCCTTGAATTCTATTGCGACCTGATGTTGATGTATATGTAATTCTTGAACCTTCTGCACTATATACTGTCCATGATGAAAAAGATGCATTAGGATTGGGCGGAGGAATGGGGATAGTGCCGTTTATTGCTCCAAACATATGCCGGATAACTTCGGCGCTTTCATCGGAATTAGGCTTGCCTGTTTTACGATCAAATAAACACGCATCGCCTTCATTAAAAGCTTCATCGAAATTGCCGTTTTCCCAAAAAAAAGGAATCAAAGAATTCTCTCTTGCTCTTCCGTACATATAATCTATGTATAATAACCTGTTTTGCTTTGCGGCAGGTACATTCTCCGGTTTAAAATTTGGATTAAAGCTTGCTCCTGTTTTGTCAATAAAATCATTATATCTGAGCGGACCGTTTTCGCCAATAATTACCGGAATTCCTTTATCTATAAAATTTTTCTTAAAAGCCGAAAATACCGTGTCTATGTTTTTTCTGGCGTTCATATTATCCCATTCATGTGTTATAGACCGTATAGCAAATTCGGGCTGGTAATAATGGAAACCGATAATCTGTCTGCCCGAACCTCCAATATTGTCTGCCGGCAGTATAAACTTTGAATAATCCGCCAATGCAATTTCATGACTGGTCATATAGCCATAATACAAAAGATACCGTTTGGCATTATTGCCGCCGGTACTGCGCACTGCATCGGTAAACTTTTGATTCCATGTATTTATTACATTGTATTCTTCTTGTGTTCCTGTATATTTCCAGCTTCCGTCATGTATTTCGTTAAAACCCTGAAACATCAGCCAGTCGCCGTAATTTATAAAATATTCGGCTATTTGTTTCCAGACTTTTTCATACTTGTCGGATATCGAAGTATCGCCGTCAACCGCTTTGGAAATATCAAGCCAGCCTCCCATGTTTTGCCCGGAATTACCATCATGATGTAAATTTATGAATGCTTTAAGTCCCGCGTTTTTCGCATAACCGATTACTTCGGCGACGCGGCGCAGCCTTGCTTCATCAATTTTATAATCAGGAGCCGGACCTATATGTCCTACCCATGTACAGGGTATGCGGACAATTTTAAAGCCCAGCGCCGCCAAACCGTTAAAATGCTCCTGAGTTGCCCTGCCTGCTCCCCACGCTCCTTCCACCGCCACAGGTTTATCTTTTCTTGTCCAATTATCGACAGCATCAAGAGTATTACCAAGATTTATGCCTATATTTATTCCCTCATCTTTAAAATACTGCATAGCGGTTTTTGTTGACATAGGCTCAGGTTTTTTTGGTCTGGGATCGTTGTTATTATTTTGACAACCAATCAAGAAAAAACAGATTGCCGATACAAGTGTAAAAATTTTAAAAATTCCGGAAATTATTTTCATAAAAAGACTCCTTATAATATTATACATAATTAAAAGATAAACGGGCAAGACAAGGGTTCGTATTGTTAATTATACAATTATTTCGTATATTATATAATACCACCAAGGGTGCCATTTCACATAATGTTTGTTAGACGACATACCACAAATATATTTCAAAAAGTATAAAAGATAAAAACCAAGAATTAGACACTTGACAAGTATCTACAATATGTATACAATAGAGATATAGAGCTGTATGATAAATTATACAGTAAAATATTGGATTTAGGAGAGCATTTTTATGGTTAAAAAGTTAATAAAACATGGTAATAGCGTTGCCTTGGTAATTGATAAACCAATACTGGAAATGTTAAAAATAACCAATGAAACAATTTTTGAATTAACTACTGATGGAAAAAATATTATTATATCGCCTCAAATTGAATATGCACAGGAAAAAAATATATTACATTCACTGGGAAAAATTAATAAAAAATATGGTGCTGTTCTAAAAAAACTTGGTGAATAAATAATGATCAAATTTTTAACTTTATCTGATGTATTGTTGATACTTGAAGATCAAATAAGGAATTATGGTGGCGCATATGGTGTTAGGGACTTGAATTTACTAAGTTCTGCAATTTATATGCCTGAATCAAGTTTTGATAGAAAGTATTTGCATGAAACTATTCCGGCAATGGCGGCTGCATATGCTTATCATATTTGTCAAAATCATCCATTTTTTGACGGAAATAAAAGAGTAGCATTAGCAAGTTCATTGGTATTTTTAGATTTAAATGGATATGAATTTAATTGTAAAGATGAGGTGTTATATAATAAAATAATGGATGTTGCAAAAGGTGATTGTAAAAAGAATGAATTAATAAAATTTTATGAAAAGCATTCAATAAAAGTATAAATAAAAAGATAATTTGCTCACATTTTAGATTATTTTTTTCCTAATAATGTGAAAATTTATCTCCTTGTCCTTCCCCCATGCTGCCTTAAAAATCCTTCTGGATCGCTTACAGCATTAAAAGCTGGCTTGGCATTTAATTTCCAGTCAAAAAGAGTAGGATTACCAACAGAAAGCCAGCTATTGCTGTCATCAATACCCCAAAAAGTAACAAATTTAATGTGTGAAGAAAACTCTCTGAATAAACTTAATAATCTTGCGTATATAACGGCTTGAGCTATTGCGTCTCTTTCAGATAAAATAGAATCCCTTCCTTGTCCTTGACCTTGCCATCCACCAATAGGTATATCGAGTTCTGTTATCGCAATTTCAATTCCCAAATCTGTAAATTTCCGAAGAATAGCACGCATATTATTAATGGCATTATTTGGATCATTTATATTCCCCTTAAAACCTAAACCTAAATGTCCTTGTATTCCTACTCCTTCAATCAGATTACGGTTTCCCCCTGTTTCTTTTTTATAGCGGTCATTAATATCCAATATCATTTTTCGCCCGACTTCAGCCATGTTAACATCAGCAAAATCATCATTATAATAAAGAGTAACATTAGGATCGGCGGCACGGGCAGCACGGAACGCTAGTTCAATGTAATCTGCTCCTAATTTTTCATACCAAAGGTTATCACCCCAACCACCGTTTTTCAGATTCATAATACATCTTCTCCAATCTCTGCGGGCTTCCGCACTAGTAATATCGCGCTTAAGGGCTTCATTTACGACATCCCAAGAGTTAACCCTGCCTCTAAAATGACGCAACACGGTTGTTATGTGATTATTCATATTTTGAATAACTTCCTCTCTTGTTCCTTCAGTCATCCATTTTCCGTATTCTGCCCCAAATTCACTTCCATGCCATACCAGAACATGACCATGCACCTGTAAGTTATTTATTAAGGCAGTATTCAATATATTATCAGCATTTGCAAATTGATAAGCTCCTCCTTTACTTGATGGAGCTATCTGCTCAGGATATGCTGCATTAAAAGTAACTATATTAAAATGATGTTTCAAAAGATCTAAGTACTTTCCAGACATATTTTTTCCATCCTGATCTGTGATGTTTCCTATGTGAAAATCATTTGAATATATCTCTTTAAGAGGTCTCAAAGAAAGATCGGGAGTCAAAGGATTGCCTTCTGTAATAGTTATAACAGGGTTAGCAATATAAACAGTCGTATTCGAAGGCATCTGCCAGTTTGTTAAATAAAGTCTGAAATCGTTTTGTGCAGGAGTTATTATCTTTTTTCCTTTCATAGAGTGCCATTGGTCTGGTGCGGCATTTTCATGCATAGAAATAATTGGATAATTTGGGTTACTCACATGCCAAGACAACACCCCTGCTGATCCTTCACGCCTTACATCTGCAGAAAGCTCAATAAAAATCTCTTTCCCTCTATATTGACCAAGAGGGAAACTGGCTATATACCAGTTTGTTTTTGACCTGTCAACTTTTAATACATTATTTCTGCCTTGATAACTGTTTAATATTTCGAATGAGCCTGGATCAGCGGTAAAACTGTTGACATTATTAATAATTTGCTGCGATGTAAACAATATACAAATTATTGTCATAATTCCAAAAACCAATATTTTTTCTTTTATTCTAAACATAGAATCCCCCAATTGTTTTTTATGATAATATATCATTAATTATTCAATGTCAACGCAAGTTAAGACTATGACAAGGGTTCGCTGCCTCTAAAAGCCGATTGACTAAAACCATGCAACAATTCACAATAAGATCATGAACAAACGAGCTCTTATCAGCGTATTTTACAAAGACGGTATTCTTGACCTTGCGTCTTATTTGCACGGCGCAGGCTGGGAAATTCTTTCCACAGGCGGAACTTCCAAATATCTGCAGGAAAACAACATTCCCGTAACCGATGTTTCCTCGGTAACCGGCTTCCCTGAATGTCTGGACGGCCGTGTTAAAACCTTGCACCCTGCAATCCATGCCGGTATACTTGCCCGCCGCGATGTCCAAAGCCATATCGATACATTAAAAGAACAAAACCTTGGAACAATCGATCTTGTCTGTGTTAATTTATATCCGTTTTTCGAAAAGGTGCAGGCAGGACTCTCCCCGGAAGAAACCATCGAATTTATTGATATTGGCGGACCCGGTATGCTGCGATCCGCCGCAAAAAATTGCCGCGATGTAATTGTCCTTACAGACCCTGCGGATTATGCCCAGACAATCGAAGGACTTAAAGCAGATAATGTGCCGCTTGATTTTAAACGAAAACTTGCGGGCAAGGTTTTTAACCTTACAAGCGCCTATGATGCCGCAATTTCGCGGTACTTGCTTAATGATGAATATCCAAAATATTTACCTGTATCAATGCAAATGGGGCAGGGTTTACGCTATGGGGAGAATGCCCATCAATCTGCCGCCTTGTATCTAAATACGGATCGCCCCGGCGTTCTTGGAAGCATGGAACAGCTTCACGGCAAAGAGTTGGGCTACAATAATATCAAAGACCTCGATCTGGCATGGAAAGCAGCCTGCGCCTTTGGTCTGGAAGCCGATAATACCCCTCCAACAGGAGAAAATCTTGTTAACCAGTTAATTAAAGAGGTTAACGAAGGCAAGAATAGCGCAAAAATTTCTTGTGTAGCGGTAAAACACAATACCCCCTGCGGAATTGCATTGGGAAATACACTGTTGGAAGCATATAACAAGGTTTTTGCCTGCGACCCTGTATCAATTTTTGGCGGCATAATTGCCTGTAATACAAAGGTTGATGCAAAAACAGCCGCTAAACTAGGCGAGCTTTTTTTGGAAATTGTTGCCGCTCCGGACTTTGATAGCGATGCCCTGGAAATACTTAAAAAGAAAAAGAACCTTAGAATTATCAAACTAAAAAAAGCTCCTGTAGAAACACATGAATACATTGCCGTTGACGGCGGAATGCTTGTTCAGCAAAGCGACAAAGTCCTTTTGGAAAAGTGGGAAGTTGTTACCAAGGCTCAGCCTGAATCGTCCGACATAGCCGATATGCTTTTTGGATTAAGGGCTGTAACTTTTGTAAAATCAAACGCCATAATGATAGTAAAAGAACAGTCGGCAACCGGCATTGGAGGCGGACAGGTAAACCGTATTTGGCCGACCATGCAATCGCTGGAACGAAGCGCCGCGGTAATTAAAGCCGCAAAAGAATCATCATTTGATACGGGCTCCAGCCCCTGGAAATGCGATACTCCCGCGCGGGTTCTTGCTTCGGATGCTTTTTTTCCGTTTGCGGATATTGTCGAAGCTGCGGCAAAAGCGGGCATTAAATCCATAATACAACCCGGCGGTTCAATGAACGATAAACTATCGATAGAGGCGTGCGACAAATACGGGATAGCGATGGTCTTTACAGGGACACGGCATTTTAAGCACTAAAATAATCAACCGCGCCCTTAAAAATATCCATTACTTTTATATCGGGTATATTTTTGTATAAACCGTTAACCATTCTTTCGTTATGCGCCATTCTGCCGAATATCCTGCCGCAGGGGGAAGTTATCCCCTCTATCGCGTACATTGAATTACCGGGATTATAACGAATATCCTGGGTTGGGTTGCCGTCAATATCGACATATAATGTGGCTATCTGTCCGTTTTCTTCAAGCTGTTTAATACTATCTTCGTTCGCGATAAACCGTCCTTCGCCATGCGAAACCGGAACGATAAATATTTCGTCGGTTTCCAAATGGGACAGCCACGGCGATTTATTGGAAATAATCTTTGTTCTTACCAATGTTGATTGATGCCTTCCGATTGTGTTAAATGTAAGAGTCGGCGAGTTTGGAGTCATGTCCCGGATTTCGCCATAAGGAACAAGACCCAATTTAAGAAGAGCCTGAAAGCCGCCGGAGATTCCGCAAATAAGACCGTCTTGCCTTTGAAGTAATTTCATTATGGAATCGGAAACTTCGCCTGTACGAAGAAAAGCGGCAATGGACTTGCCCGAACCTGAAGGTTCGTCAGAGCCGGAAAATCCGCCGGGTATGATCATGCCCTGGGCTGATCGTAACAGTTTGGCAAAACTATTTGCGCTTTCCGCTATAGCGGCAGAAGACAGATTCCGTATAATAAAGACCTGCGCCTTGCCTCCCGCTTCTTCAACGGCTCTGGTTATATCGTATTCGCCGTTTGTTTCGGGGAAAACCGGAATAATAAAAAGCGGCTGGGATTTTTTGTTTTTTGCAGGAGACACAGCCATCTTCGAGGAAGCAGGGGAAGATATTACCTTGTCCGAAGCTTTTTGGTTATTTAAATACGGATACACAGGAGCCAGAGTATTTTCCCATGCCGATTGCACCTTAAACATAAAACTTTCAAACGACGGTGTTTTAAGTACATATTGATTGATTGTCCGCCCCAATAATTCCGCTTCCATACCTTGTTTTAAGTTTAATTCATTTTTTGCTTCCACAATAAAACCGCAAAAGCCGCTGCATTTACAAAGTTCTTTTTCCGCGGCAAACCCCAATCTGTTTCCAAAACACATTTTTGGTATTGCCTCCGCGGCTCCGCCGCTTCCTGCCGCCCATGCGGAAATTATTATTTTTTCTTCGATCAATTTTTCCACATTATCAAAAAAATTACATAAACTAATAAAATATTCCTCTGTGTTCTCTGTTTCTTTGTGTGCTCTGTGTGAAATAAGATAAACAAAACTCCCGCTTTCCTTAAACTCCGGCGTAATTATATTATCTATCTTTGTTACAGAAACAGCGAAAGAAACAAGTGTAGGCGGCACATCGATATTTTCAAAACTGCCGGACATCGAATCCTTGCCGCCGATAGCCGCTATTTCCAGACCCAGTTGGGCATCTAAAGCGCCGAGCAGGGCAGCCAGCGGTTTACCCCAGCGGGCAGGATCGTCTCGTAGTCTTTCAAAGTATTCCTGAAAAGATAACCAGCACTTCTTCCTGCTTCCTCCTGCGGCAATAATCTTTGCCAAAGAGTGGACAACCGCGTAAATTGCGCCATGATAAGGACTAACACTTGATAACACCGGATCAAAACCCCAGGACATAAGGGACACCGTAGTTGTATCCCCGTTTAAGACGGGGATTTTTGCCGCCATGCTCTGCGCCGGTGTCAGCTGATACTTGCCGCCAAAGGGAGCCAAAACTGTGGCAGCCCCGGCGCTGGAGTCAAATCTGTCAACCAAACCTTTTTGCGAACAAATATTCAAACTGCCAATAAGATTAAAAAATTCATCTTTGTCTGTCTTACTGCAGCACTGCGGTTTTGCGTCTTTTGCGGTTCGTATTTGCGCTTTTGCTTTTTTCTTTGCGCCATTGCTGTTTAAAAAAGTTCTGCAAAGATTTACAACAGCTTTGCCTTTCCAATTCATAACAAGCCTTGGTTCTTCCGTAACTTCGGCAATTATTACGGCTTCCAGGTTTTCTTCGTCCGCTAAAGCTATAAACTTTTCCGCATCGGATCTTGATACTACAACAGACATTCGTTCCTGGCTTTCCGAAATTGCAAGCTCCGTACCGTCAAGCCCGCCGTATTTTACCGGAACTTTATCCAATGATATTGATAACCCGTCCGCAAGCTCGCCGACAGAGACAGAAACACCTCCCGCGCCAAAATCATTGCACCTTTTAATTAATTTTGCCGCCTGCGGATTGCGGAAAAGCCTTTGAATTTTTCGTTCTTCCGGCGGATTTCCTTTTTGCACATCGGCTCCGCAGGTAACAAGAGAGTCGGTATCATGAGATTTGGAAGAACCCGTAGCTCCGCCTATTCCGTCACGGCCTGTTTTTCCGCCGGCTAATATTACAATGTCGCCTGCAACGGGCGTTTCCCGCACTACATTGATCGCGGGAGCGGCTCCAATTACAGCGCCCAGTTCCATGCGTTTTGCAACATACCCCGGATGGTAAATCTCGCTTATATGTCCTGCTGCAACCCCAATTTGATTCCCGTAAGAGCTGTATCCTTCTGCCGCTGTCCGGCAAATTTTTTGTTGAGGCAGTTTACCGGGCAGGGCAGCGGCTTGCAATGGATCGCCCGCGCCCGTTATACGCATAGCCTGATATACAAAAGCCCGTCCGGAGAGCGGGTCGCGGATTGCACCGCCAAGACAGGTTGCCGCGCCTCCAAAGGGTTCAATTTCCGTAGGATGATTATGAGTTTCGTTTTTAAACATAAGCAGCCAGTCTTCGTCCTTGCCGTTTATATCAACCTTGATTTTTACGGAGCAGGCGTTTATTTCTTCGGATTCGTCCAAGTCGGCAAGCAGTTCTTTTTGTTTAAGCGCCCTAACGCCGATTGTCGCGATATCCATCAATGTAATAGGTTTATCGCTTCTGCCCAAAGAAGCGCGCAGTTCAAGATAATTATTGTAACTTTTATTTATGACTTCATCTTCGATTTTGACATCGGTTAGCTCGGTTAAAAAAGTTGTATGCCGGCAATGATCAGACCAATAAGTGTCCAATACGCGAATTTCTGTAATACTAGGATCGCGTTTTTCCTGATCCTTAAAATAATTTTGACAAAATTTAATGTCGTCAAAATCCATTGCCAGTTTCAGGTTCTGCCGTAATTCATTCAGTTGTTCATCATTTAAATTGATAAAGCCGTCAAGGACTTCTACACTTTGCGGCTCATTGTATTCCAGTTTTAAGGTATCCGGCTTTTTTAAATCCACAAGACGGCTTTCTACAGGATTTATAATCCACGCCTTAATGCGTTCGTATTGATTATCATTAATATTTCCATACAGGGCATAGATTTTTGCATAACGGATAACCGGCTGTTCTTTCCCTGTGGCAAGCGAGATGCACTGGGCGCAGGAATCGGCGCGTTGATCAAACTGACCGGGAAGGAGTTCAACGGCAAATACCCGGGCATTGTCAATGTCAGGCAGCTTATCGTAAATTATATCGACAGGGGGCTCCGAAAAAACGGCAGACTTAACGCCGTCAAAATCCTCTTTTGAAAGTCCCTCGGCAAAGTACCGGTTAATAATTCTTACCTTGTCCAAATTATCAAGCTGCAAGCCAAGCCTTATGTCATTGGCAATGGATGCGGCTTCTCCGGCATACTCCGGTTTTTTTTCTACATAGATTTCGTAAACGCTCATGGATTATTGTATCAAATTGATAAATAAAAAACCAGAAACCCGCGCAATTAAAATAACTCCCCCTGGAGCGGTTTTTTGGATTTTTCGTCGGAAATTTCATTAGTCGAAATAATTGTCAAAAATTCATCTTCTCCTATTATTTTTACGCCAAGCTCCAGGGCTTTTTTATTTTTCGAAGATCCGGATTCAGGGTCATTTGTAACAAGATAAGACAGCCCCTTTACCACCGAAGATTTTGCCTGAGCGCCAAGGGTTTTTATTTTTTCTTCCGCCTGTCCGCGTTTTATGGATTTTAATTCGCCGGTAAAACAGAAAGACAAACCGCGCAGGGGTAAAGATTCCTTGGGCGGCGGCGGCGCAATGGAAATTACGCCTGTTTTTAGTACAGCATCCATTTGCGCGGCACATTCTTTAAGCCCGTCTACAATGACAGAAGCGGTAATTTCGCCAAAGCCGTGAATAGCAGCTAACTCCGCTACTGTCGCGCCGCGGATTAGTTCCAGAGTGTCAAACCCGGAAAGAGCGGCTTTTTCCATAGTTGTTTCGGCAATTCCTTCCAGATTAAAACCTGCAACAAAGGCGGCAAGAGACAACTCCCGTTTTGTTTGAATATGCCGGATAACTTTTGCGGCGGAAATTTCGCCCATTCTGTCATATTCAGAAAGTTCTTCTTTTGTTAAATTGTAAAATTCATGAATATGGCGGACTCTTTCTTTTTCATATAATTGGCGCAGCAGCTTTACTCCCAATTCGCGAATATCCAATACGCTTACCCATTTTTCCAGTCTGTGTAAAAGTCTTTTTGGGCATTGGCTATTTGGGCAATAAAGGCGCGTACCTGCATCAATAAGATCTGTATTACAAACACCGCAGGTTTTAGGAAAAATAATTTCCTGCATTTCTGTATCCGCAGTCTCCGGCGCAAGGTGGCTTTGCTGTGCAAGGCCTTCTATTTTTGGGATAATCTCCCCGCGTTTTACCACAGAAACTCTGGAGCCGATTTTTAATCCCATCGACCTAATCATATCCGGGTTATTCAGGTTTGCCCGTTTAACTGTAGTTCCCGCAAGGCGCACCGGATCGATTATCCCAATAGGAGTAAAGGTAGCCCCCGATTCGCTCCATTCAATTTCGCGCAAGATACTGAAGGCGGTTTCCAGCTCGAACTTAAAAGCAATTTGTTTTTCCGGCCGGGCTTTACGAAGATCCGACATATCGGTTTCTATATCTTTTACCACAAGCCCGTCTATATCAAATGGAAGTTTGCCGCGCTGTGCGCTGATTTGTTCGCGGTATTCAATAACTTGTTGTTCGGTATTAAAAACTTTAGTTTCGCTTGTTTCGAATTTGCGTTTTTTTAACCATTCTATTTTTTTTATTTCATCTTCAAAATAATTGTCGTTATTTAAGGCGGAAGCATCATAAACCATAACTGTTAAATCTTCGCACCCTTCGCCGTCCTTTCGGCGCATAAGTCCGTTTGCGCAGTTGCGGCAATTTGCCTTGTCGCTGTATTTGCTTTTATGAACGGCATGGGTCATTATTACTTCTCCCCGAATGCCGCCTGTAAACGGAATATCTAAATTTTGAACAACACCCTTCATTCGCCGCGCGTTTGCCGTTATATCATCGCCTATAATTCCATCTCCCCTTGTAACCGCCTTTGTTAATTTGCCGTTATCGTATTGTAATTCCAAGGATGCGCCGTCCAATTTAAATTGAACAATAAATTTGCTTAACCCCTGTTTTTTTGCCCATGCAATAAATTCCTGCGGGTTGGCGGCTTTATCCTGGGAGCCCATTGGAATTATATGCTTTGCTTTTGGGAAGCCGTCGGTATTATCTGCGCCAACCTTTTTTAGAATAGCGCTGTTTGGCGAAAGAGATTTTAACTCATCCCAAAGAAGATCAAATTGATCATCAGAAATTTCCGCTTCGCCATTATAATAAGAGGTTTGGTATTTTTGAATTAATTTTTCCAGTTCCTCAATTCTGTCCATAAGTAAAGTATAACATATAATTATTACAACTAATACACAGTATCCATTGCCTGGAATCTTTCCCTTACCTGCTGTAATGATGCCAATTCTCTGCGTATTGTTCTGCCGTAATTAAGCGTGCCGTTCTCTATTCTGAATGCTTCATCTTCCCAAAACTGAACCCTTTCCAGATTCATCCACCTAAATCTTCTTTCGTTGGCTTTTTCCGCCCAGGCTATAGCTTCGTCCCAATAATAAAGAGCGGTGCGGAAACAATTTTCGGCTATTTCCAAACTTTCCAAATTTTGATCTCTCCACGGGGCATTGTAAAAATACGCCCGCCTTTTATTCCATTTGTTGCCCAGGAACATATATTGTTCTATAAGTTTGATATGTAAATGCATATTAAAAAGGTATCGATACTTTTCCCATTGAGTTTCAGTTTCTATCAATGCAAGGGCAAAGAGGGGATTGCAAAATGGCGCTTTAATTGCTTTTTCCAGCCAGTAAATATTTTCCATAGTGTCATCCGGGTTCTGATTATGATGAATATGAAAAAGCCTGTAATACTGCTCCTTGTAAGTTACATAATAACTGTTGGCAGGAAAAGCAATGCCCGCAAAAACGAGGATAATAACTGTCTTAAAGAGGGTTTTCACTATATTTTAAATATCGGCATTTGAGACAAAATGCTCCATACCTTGTCATGCACAATTTCTGCGGGTTCTGACGCGTCTATAATTTCCACCCTTGCGCCCAAAGCGGCATACTTTTCCAGAACAGCCAGGTATTTGGCATAGACTTTGTTTTGAAACTCCAGGTATTCGTAAATTTCTAAAGAAGTTCTTGCTTTCATTCTTTCTTTGGCAATGTCCGGTTTAAGATCAAAAAAAATGGTAATTTCGGGGGCGGGAAAATCCTTGTTTAGCTCGGCAGGGAGTTCATCGCCGCACTCAATACCCTGATAAACCAGAGAGGAAATTGAATATCTGTCGCTGACTACAAATTCCCCCCTATTGGTTCGTTCTAAAATACCGTTATTACTAAAAAGGTGCTCCACACGGTCTGCGGCAAAAAGATAGCAGAGGGCTTTTGGGTCAAAAACCGCCTCGTTTTTAAGAGCGGAACGAATTAACTTGCCTATAGCCCCGCCGGTAGGCTCAAAAGTTGGAAAAAACGCGGTTTTAGATGTTTTTGTAAAGCGATCCGCAAGCATATTAAGCTGAGTCGTAGTCCCGCTGCCATCTGCTCCCTCGAAGACTACGAAATTTTGTATAATATCCATCGATTAGTTATACCATATTGTGTCTTTTTAGGCAAATAAATGTTATAATTATAGAAGGATGTCATTTAAAGCATCGCCCCGCTCAATTTACTTAAAAATTCTCGTTTTTTGCGGTTTAATAGGCATTTCCGCCATTTTACTGCAGCCCATTCAGTATGCCTTGGGCAGCGCAATGAGCAATATCCGCAATGATATTATAAAAAACATGGAAGATGCCGCAGGATTGGAAATTAGATACTCTTCCATCCGTCCCGCGTTTTTTGGCTCTTTCGAAATTAGAAATTTAAGATTTTATAAAGAGGGTAGATCCTTTTTTACCGTATCGCGTGCAAGTATTCGCTTTTCGCTGCCAAAATTAATTACAGGAAACAAATCCGCCATTCACACAATAAATATAGATCGCCCCATTTTAAGAATGGATCTTCAAAGAGATATGGATATTTTTACAGGATTTAATCTTAATCAGAACGAAAAACAGTCAAGCGATAAAATTATAGTTCAGCAAATTGCGGAGTATTTGCCCAAAAGTGTTAACTATGTTATGCGAAACTGTTCTTTGCTTTTGGTTGACGGCAGCTTTGTTTATAAAATCGACGGCATGAATATCGACATTAAAGGAGACCGCGAAGATATTCTTTTCGATTCCTCTTTTGATGCGGAAATAAGATACTCCGGCTTTAGCGACAGATCCATTATTTTTAATACCAATGTCGATATTAAAAGCATAAGTGCATCAAATTTAAATACGGCAAACGCGGACATAGTTCTTTCGTCTATTGTTTGTTCCGAACAAAGAAATACAAGAAGCCCTATTGTATTTTTCAGGAATGTATCTTTGCAGCAAACCAATCTTGTAAATATTTTTTCCTTAAAGCCCGTTAACATTTTATTAAAATATAAAGATAGAACGTTATCGATAGAGCAAATACTTGGCGAACAGGATATCGATTATTCTTTTCAGCATAATTTAGAGACAGGTACTGTAAAAGCATATCTTAACATGAGTGATTATGTTATAGGATCAAGCATAAATTTTTATGATTATTTATCTAATGCAAGCCATCTTTTGGATATTGCTGTGTCGGGTAATTTTAAATTTTCAAGAGACGAAAACGGCGTGTTAAATTATTCCGTTGATTATAAAGGCGGAGATGACAATGACGGTTTTTCTGTCCGTGCATACGGCGGCAGCGATAATCTTTTTTTAAATGAATTTTACATTAATGCTTCGGAAGCTACCGTAAAAGCCGGATTCTTTCAGGGCAATATAAACGCATCCGGAAATATGCAGCTTAATCCTGTAAAGCCGCAGGGTAATATTAATTTTAATAATTTCAGTTTTACAGGCAAAGACAGCATTAACGCAAATTTGGAAATTACAAGCAACGATGACAATATCCGCATATCTGCAAATGATTTTTTAATGGGCAGTATTGTTATGGACGAACTTTCGGTTAATTTATATTCGGCGGAAAAAGATATTGTAATTTTAGGACAAGTTGCATCCAAAGATAATAGTTTTGCTTATGTCGATGCCGTTATTAACCGTAAACCGGGACAGCTGGATGCCATGCTAAACTTAGACTCATTTTCGTTTTTTACCCTTACCGGAATGTTTCGCCCATTTGTAAATTTTATATCGCTTCCAGACTTTGTTCTTAATCAATTAAACAATAATAAATTAGATACGGAAATTTATTTTTCCTCTAATTTTAAAAATATGATTTATAATGCCCCAAATATAATTATTAAAAACGATACTGTACTGGGAAAATTGTCGTTATCCGGAACAGACAGGCAATTTAATCTTAGTCATGGTGTTTTTTATTTGGATAATGACGAGCTTTTAATTTCGGCAAGTTCCATGTTTTACAATTCGATGGATATAAGATTTACCGTAAACGCAAGTTATCAGGATACATCGTGGAATGTCGACGGACAATTGCTGGATAGAACAACATTAATTATACGCGATCCAAACGGGCTTCATGTTTACGGGAATGTTTCCAATACCGGAGCCCTTTCGGGGTATGTCGAAGGAATAAATTATCCTATACCCGTAGATTCATCGCTTTTATATTTAAACTTTTATACAACTTTAAGATTCAACAATTATGAATTTTGGTCTGTGGATGTAGCTTTTTTTGAAATATCCGATATTAATTCCAGGGAAGGAGATGTCAACTTTAGGATAACAGGTTCTGCGGATCAGGATGGCGCGAGTTTTAGGGAAATTTTATTTAATGACAGTTTGGGGCTTCTTTTTGGCAATGCGGATTTTTCCTGGGATCCGGATTTTTCTTATCTTCAGTTTTATATTAATATGACGGACGGCATGGATAAAGGCGAATCTTATTTCTTTGACGGAATGTTAAAAAATAAAACTTTCAGGTTAAATACAGAAATTTCGAATATGCATATTAACAGATTATTTAAGGGTAGAAATACAATGCTTGCCAGCGCAGAAGCGGACATTACATGGGATTCTATCGATTCGTTTAATGCGGATATAAATATTTCGTCGTTTTATACAAACTTAAATAAAGGCGATATTCAGGCTTCGGGCGGAATCTATTTTACAAATAATGAGCTTGCCGTACATAATTTAAAAATAGATTATCAAGAAATTAATGCCGTAATTCCAATTATTCAAATAAACAGAACAGAAAGTTTTGCGGAATTTCAGGCAAACATTAACGGTTTTGTACTGGATAAAATTATTGATATTCAGGCAAAATTTAATGCCGACTTTAAAAAGACGGATTCCTGGATCAATATTACAAATGCTTTAAATTTATTTGACGGCCAGCTTGTTTTTGATAATTTTCATTACGGAGATATTTTATATAAAGATACGGAGTTTGTTTTTTCGGGCAATAACGGAGCGCTTTCTGTTTCCGGCGGAATAGACGAAATGTTAAGGCTGGAAATGGATAATTTAGGAAACTTTTATCTTGGACTTTCTGCCCCCCTGCCAATCAGAGGCTCTATTGCGGGAACGCTTAGCAAAGATTTAATGCTGGATGCCCATTGCAGTTATTTCTTTATTGATATGAAATCATTATGGACATCGGTTACAGCCGCAGAAAATGAAATTGGTTTTAGCGGCGGTTATATTATTGGGAAAGTCGATATAAGGGGTCCCGTGTTAAACCCTGAATTTTTTGGGGTTGCCAGAGGAACCAGTTTTAATATGCAGGTTCCCAGTTATGTAGCAAATGATATACGCCCGGTTCCATTTAATATTACTGCAGAAGGCTACGAAATGACTTTTGGTCCGGTTTTTACAGTTTGCGGGCTGGGGGGCGGGACTGCAAGCGGCTGGTTCCGCTTTGAATTCTGGGCACCTAGAAATATCGGTATTGATATAAATATACCCGCAGAAACGCCGATTCCGTATGCCATTGATATAGTGGGAGTTATCGCGGAGGGGGATGCTTCGGGAACTCTCAGCCTTGTTACTCAGATTGGAGATGATAATTTAATCGAAATTAAAGGCGATATTGTTGTTAATAATACGGAAATGGGTTATATTATGATCGATCAATCCGGTGATGAGCAGGAAGAGCCGGAAATGCACTCTATAGTCGATTTTAAAATAACAACAGGCTCCACAGTCGAATTCTTTTGGCCGGATAAAACAACCCCTTTAATCAAGGCTAACCCGGAAATGGGAACTGTTATTTCGATAACAGCGGATACCCTGGCACAGCAATTCTCGATTGTAAGCGATATTAATATAAGATCCGGGGAACTTAATTATTTGGACAGAAATTTCTATATCCGTCAGGGAACCCTTGTTTTAAGAGAAAATGAAAATGATTTTAACCCGCGTATTACAGCAAGGGCGGAAATTCGCGACAGGGTGGATTCAGGCCCTGTAATAATCTCGCTTATTGTAGAAAACCAGCCTTTACTCAGCTTTGAACCCCGTTTTGAGGCAAGTCCCAGCTTAACTCAGCTTGAAATATATTCTCTTTTAGGGCAGAATTATAATATCCAGGATTCGAACAATCCGGAAGTGGCTCAGCGGTTCTTGTTGAATTCGACAACTGATATTGTGGGACAGGTTATAGCCAGATATGATTTTTTAGGGCAAAGTATGATTTTAAGGCAAATTGAAAAGCAGGTAAGAGATTTTCTGAACTTAGACCTGCTAAGCTTTAGAACAAGAATTGTTCAAAATTTCATAGTCGAAGGAGCTGTAGAACAGGGGTTTTTTACTGCCGGAACGGAACCTGTGACAGGGGCAGGGGCATCACCTGTTGATGCTGCCCGTATGGGTAACTATTTAGATAATACAACTGTTTCTATAGGTAAGTACATAGGTCAGGATATGTTTATTCAGGGAACATTAACTATGAAGTATGATGAAAACAGTGTAATTTTAAGAGGTATCGCCTTAGAGCCGAATATCGATATTGGAATTGAATGGAGAACGCCATTTGTAAATATTAGATGGGATATTTTCCCGTCTAACCCGCAAAATTGGTTTATAACAGACAATTCTATTACTCTTAGCTGGAGTAAGTCATTCTAGTTTGGCAGTTAGTTATTTTACAATTTATGGAGTTTAAATGAAAGTTAAGAGTTTTGCGTCGACAGTAGCAGTTGTATCACTAATATTATTCTTTATGGCACCGGTATTAAGTTTTTCCCAAGATGATTGGTACTACAATAAACCTATAAAAGATATTGTTTTTTCGGGTTTAAAAAATATACAAGCTTCAGAGCTGGAAGCCCTTATGAATCCGTACAAGGGTCAGTCATTTAATGACATAATTTTTTGGGAAATTCTTGGCAAATTGTACGCGCTTGAATATTTCGAAAATATAGAAACAAATACGGTTAGGGCAAATCCTGAAGGATCGGAAGTTATAATCAGGTTTACCGTAGTAGAAAGACCAATTGTAAGGCGAATTAATTTTGTCGGAAATTCCGGCGTACGCCGCCATGAACTTAACGAAGCGATCTTTACAAAAATTGGCGATATTTATAATCAGGCAAGATTACGATCCGACATCGAAGCAATCAATCAAAAATACATAGAAAAAGGTTATCCTAACGCATCTGTTACCATAGAAGAAAATATTGCGCAAGACGGTATTACCATTAATTTTAGAATTACAGAAAACGAGAAAATTTCCATAATAAGAATTGATTTTCAGGGCAATTCCAGATTTACAGCCAACACTTTAAGAAGCCAAATTTCCTTAAAGGCAAGAACACTTGTAAACGACGGAGCTTTCCAGGAGACAAAACTTATCGCTGACAGGGCGGCAATTACAAAATATTACCATGATCGCGGTTATATAGACGCGGCAGTAAGAGATGTTACGCGAACTTACGGTTCCGACGATAAGGGCACAAATCTAATACTTACTTTCTTAATAGAAGAAGGAGAGGAATTCCGTTTTGGCGGCATAACTTTCGAGGGAAACGAAATATTTTCTACCGAACGGCTGGACAAGCTTGTAACATCTAAAGTAGGCGATGTCGTAAACACGACAAAAATAGAAATGGATTTACAGCGTGTTGCGGATCTTTATTTTGAAAATGGATACATTTTTAACTCGATGAACAGAGTCGCGGATAAAAATTTGCAGACAAATACATTGTCATACACATTTTATATTACAGAAAGAAGCAGGGCATATATAGAACATTTAGTTATTGTTGGCAACGAAAAAACTAAAACAGAAGTTATTTTAAGGGAAATTCCGCTGGAACCCGGCGATGTTTTTTCCAAAGAAAAAGTAATGGATGCCATGAGAAACCTTTATAATCTGCAGTATTTTTCCATGATAATTCCCGATACTTTACAGGGAAGCTCTGAAAACCTTATGGATTTAGTTTTTACCGTAGAAGAGCAGATGACAACAACAATTCAGCTTGGTATAACTTTTTCCGGTTCCGCGGATCCGGAAACCTTTCCAATATCGGGTATGTTTGAATGGACGGACAAAAATATCGCGGGAAGCGGAAATGAATTGGGAATTTCTTTAAATTCCACGGTTGTCGATTCTTTTGATTTATCAGTTAATTATCTTCATAGATGGGTTTTTGGTCTTCCGCTTTCGTTAGGTGCGGATTTATCTGCAAGTTATAAAAAAAGACTTGCTACTACAGATAATAATTACAGATGGACGGGAGAAGTAAATGAGCCGTATGCATTCCCTGATGGTTTTTCCAGCTGGGAGGAATTCAGGGCTTATGGTAATCCCGCCAGAGAATATTTAATGAACTATGATCAATGGTATATATCTGTCGGGCTGTCTACAGGTTATAGATGGCGAGTTCCGCCTTTGGGAAATATCGGGGTAAATGGCGGTCTTAGAATTGGCTGGATATATAATTCGTATGATGATATTTTAAGACCTTTTGATCCTACATTAAGAGCAAGAAAAGATAATTGGACCCCAAGGAACATATTCTGGCTTGCTTTCTCGCTTGATCAGAGAGATATTTTTTACGATCCTTCCCGTGGTTATTATTTTAATCAAAGGGCAAGCTTAAACGGATTCTTTAACGAAGAAGTAGAACATTATGTCCGTACAGATTCCAAGTTTCAGATCTTTCATACATTATTCGATTTCCCTGTAAAATGGACTGATAGCTGGAGCTTTAAGTGTGTTGTGGCTTTTCATGCGGGATTATCGTTTATACTGCCTCAGCCCTGGCGGGGCACTGATACAACACAAATCCCAATAGAAGATGCCAGTAAACTTGCTATTGACGGTATGTTTACCGGAAGAGGCTGGGGAAATGATGAATATCGTAAAAAAGGTCTTTTATTGTTGGACAGCTGGGTAGAACTTCGTTTCCCGGTTGTACGCGGTATTTTGGCATTTGATCTTTTCTTTGATATGGCGGGTGTAGAAAGAAAGGAAGGTTATTATTTTGGAAATGATGACGAAGGAAATTCCAACTTTACCTTAAATAATTTAAGATTCAGTTACGGCGGCGGTTTGCGCTTTACAATACCTCAATTTCCAATTCGTTTAAGCCTTGCAAAAAGATTTAAGTTTGTAGATAATAAGTTTGAATGGCAGCATGGTGCTTTATTTGGAGGCGACTGGAATAATCCGTCGGAAGCATGGATGGGTATGGATTTGGTAATTTCATTTGCAATGTCATATTAGGAGTGGTTTATGTTAAAGAGGACATTTATTTTATTATTTTTAAGCGTATTGCTTATAACGGCAGTACATGGCCAGCACCTTACAAGAGTATGTGTTGTCGATCTTCCACGGGTTTATCAGGAATTTTTTAGGGAATCCCGCGCTGTAAGGGAATTCGAAGATCGAAGCAATAGGGTTCAGACCGAGGTTAACAGGCGGCAAAACAGCATTAACGAATTAAAGGTGCGCCTGGAAGAAGCCAGAGAAAGCAACAATACTAGCCAGGTTAATAGGCTGGAAGTTCAAATTAATAATCAAACAGAATCTTTAAGGGAATATTTCCAGGCACAAACCGCTATTCTGGAAAATCAAAGAAGAAATCTTATGGTATCCGGCTCTTTTTTAACCCAGGTTAACGATGAAATCCGGTTTATTGCAGAAAGCGAAGGTTTTAGCATAGTTATGGATATTAAGGCAAACAACAGTATAGTTTGGTATAATCCTACAATTGATATAACAGACAAACTTATTCAAAGTTTACGGGCTAAATCCTCGAGGTAAATAAAAAATGGATGCGCCCAAAAACATTGCCGCAAGTCCAATGATTGAACAGTACAGGCGCATAAAAAAGGATCATAAAAATAATATACTCTTTTTCCGTTTGGGCGACTTTTATGAAATGTTCGCCGAAGATGCCATAGAAGTATCTTCGCTTCTTAATTTAACGCTTACAGCAAGAAATGGCCTTCCAATGTGCGGCGTTCCGCATCATTCCGCAAGGACATATATATCCCGCCTGTTAAAACACGGAAAAAAAATCGCTATATGCGAACAATTATCCGCTCCCGGTAAAAATAAAATTGTAGAAAGAGATGTAGTAGAAATAATTACACCCGGCACAACAGTAGACGAAGATTACCTGGATAACAGTACAAGTAATTATCTTGCGTGTATGTATATTGATAATACAGAAAACAATAAAAAGATTTCTTTTTCTTATATAGATATTTCTGCAGGAGATTTTTATTCTACAAGTTTTCCAATACAAGCTACAGAAATGCTTAAGCAGGAATTGGAAAGATTATCCATAAAAGAAATACTTGTTCCGGAATCCGTACTGGAAGACGAATCCATAAATACTGCAATTAATGACAGAGGCGGTATTGTAATAAACAAATGGTCGGACTGGCTTTTCGATTCGTTTAAGGCAAAAGAAAGACTGGAAAAGCAGTTTGGTGTTGCAAACCTTAAAGGTTTTGGGTTACAGGAGGATAGTATAGAAATAATATCCGCCGGTATTTTACTGGAATATTTGGATACTACTTCCAAAAGCCTGCTTCCGCATATACGAAAAATTAATGTTTATAAAGACAGCGAATATTTGGGAATAGACGAATCTAGTCAGCGTAATCTGGAGCTTTTAAAGAATCAAAGAGATGGAGAAGTAAAATTTTCTCTTTTGGAAGTTTTGGACGAAACAAAAACCGCAATGGGCAGAAGACTCTTAAAAAGATATATTTTACATCCACTTAGAGATATTAAAAAAATCAATAACCGTTTAGATTTGGTAGAAAGTTTTTTTAACGAACGGAACACATTAACTTTTTTGCGGGAAAAATTGGGTAATACCCCGGATTTAGAACGCCTTTGCTCCAGGCTTGCAATGGATAAAGCGCATGGCAGGGATATGCTGGCAATTAAAAAAGCTTTGTCTAATTATCACGAAATAAACAAAGAAATAACAATTATTCCGTTATCTGAAATATCAAATTCCGGACAGGAAAACACAAAAAAAATTCAGGAATTACTGGAAGTATCCATAATAGAAGAGCCGTCTATTCTTCTAAGCGAGGGCAATTTAATTAAGCCGGGCTATAACGATGAACTAGATAAATTAAAAGATCTTCAGAATAATGCAAGAAAAATACTGGAAGATTATCTGGAAGAAGAACGGCAGATTACGGGAATTTCCAATTTAAAAATTAAATATAACCGGATGATTGGCTACTACTTTGAAGTTACAACAACACAATTAACAAGAGTACCGCAGCATTTTATACGAAGACAGGGAGTTTTAGGCGCGGAAAGATTTTCTACAGACCGGCTTGCGGCTCTGGAAACAGAAATAAACAATGCGTCTGCAAGGGTAGTGGATCTGGAAAAAGATATTTTTATGCAAATAAGGGAAACCGCAAAAAAAGAGCTTAACCATCTTGCGTCTGCCGCCCGTCTGCTTTCTAAAATTGATGTTGCTCAAAGCATGGCGCAGGCAGCTTCTATTCGAAATTGGCAGCGGCCTGTTTTAGAAAACAGCGGGAAACTGGAAATTTACGATGGAAGACATCCTGTTGTAGAAGCCCACCTAAACCGCGGCGAATATATTCCAAACAATATATTGCTGGACACGGAAAATGTATCTTTTGCCATGATAACAGGTCCAAATATGGCGGGTAAGTCCACTTATTTACGATCTGCTGCGCTTATTACAATTATGGCTCAGGCAGGCAGTTTTGTTCCTGCCGGTAAAGCGGTAATAGGTATATGCGATCGTATTTATTGCCGTGTAGGCGCTTCCGACAATCTTGCCCGCGGGGAATCCACATTCCTTGTAGAAATGAACGAGACCGCTTTTATTTTAAATTCAGCAACAGAAAAAAGTCTGGTAATTATGGACGAAGTGGGCAGGGGAACAGCAACAAATGACGGCTTATCTATTGCGTGGGCAGTAAGCGAAGAATTATTAAATCGTCTTGGATGCCGCACTCTTTTTGCAACGCACTTCCACGAGCTTTCGCTTTTAAACCATAGCCGTCTTGCAAACCGTTCTATGGAAGTTCTGGATAAAGGCGAAAAAATTATATTTTTAAGAAAAATTAAAGAAGGACCGGCAGCCGAATCTTACGGAATCCATGTTGCAAAACTTGCAGGAATTCCCGATACAATTTTAAAAAGAGCTTCGGAAATTATGGCGCGCTTAAAAGAGAGGGATAAAGATCTGACTACAACCTTTCATAGCGAGAAAATTATTCAGAAAAGTGAGAGTGACGAACCTCGCAATACGAATAAAGTAAAAAAAACTGTAAAAAACACCGGAGAGAATCAACCCGATTTATTTGATTAATGCATATGAGACAAAATATTTTATTGTTAATTAAAAATTATTTATTTCCGTCTGACTGTGCATTGTGCAATGATAATTTATTAAATGCAGACGAAATTAAGTATGGTCTTTGTATGAATTGTAAAGAATCGTTGGTCTACATAGAAGGAGAAAGATGCAATAAATGCGGAAAACCTCTTGTATCGGAAATTAATACCTGTCTTTCGTGCAGAAAAAGCGAAGTATCTTACGACCGTATTTGGGCTCTTTTTCCATACACAGGTAAATACAAAGAATTATTGACTAAATATAAATTTTTAAAAAAACTGCCGTTAGCAGAATATTTTGCGGAAAAAATACTGGACATTATTAATAAAGCAGAGTTAAATGACGCAATCATAGTTCCTGTTCCGCCAAGACCGGGTAAAAAAAAGGAAACCGGCTGGGATCAAGTAGACTATCTGGTTAAAAAATTAAAAAAACCGGCAAAGTCTGTTTGCCGCTGCTTAAAACGAAAAAAATCCAGTATTCAAAAAGAACTAAACCGGGAAGAACGAATAGAAAATCTAAAAGGCCGTATTTATTGCAATAAAAATATACAAGCGCCAAAAACCGCCCTGGTTATAGATGATGTTTTTACTACCGGATCTACAATGGAAGTATGCGCCTCTGTCCTTAAGCAAAATGGCGCGGAAAAAGTATATGGAATATGTCTTTTTTACGATTAATTATAAGATATAAAATTTCCGCGGACAATTGTCGCAACAGAAGAGCCCTTTAATTCCCAGCCATTATATGGCGTGGTTTTACTTTTAGATTTCATTTCTAAATAATTTATTTTTACTTTTTTATTCATATTTACAATGGTAAAATCCGCATCCGAGGCAACTGACAGTTCTCCCTTATTTTTTATTCCCCAAATTTTAGCGGGCTGTTCGCTGCATAGACGGACAAAATCATTCAGGGTTATAGTTCCTTTGTTAACCTCGTTTAACATTAAGTTAACAAGTGTTTCGACTCCTGCAAGGCCTGCGGGCGCTTCCCATAACGAAAGCGATTTTTCTTCCAGTGTATGAGGAGCATGGTCTGTCGCAATCATATCGATATCGCCGTGTTTTACCGCCTGCCATAGAGCGGCGCGGTGTTCTTCGCGCCTTATTGGCGGATAACATTTATACGAGCTGTTTTCCGCGTTTAAAAAAAGATAATGGGGGCAGGTTTCCGCGGTTACATTTATACCTTCTTTTTTTGCGTTTGATATAATTTCGACACCTTCTTTGCATGTTACATGGTGAATATGAATCATTGCATTTGCTTCACGGGCAAAATCAACAGCTTTTTTAATAGCCAAAATTTCCGATTGTATTGGTCTTGCATCGTTTAAAATTTTACCATAGGGCGGACTGTGTTCTAATTTTTTTAATTTTTCCGTATCGGCTTCGTTTATTTCGCTTGTTTCCGCGTGGAAACCGGTTCTTTTGCCAAAAGAAGTACATATACGAAGCTGTTCGGTTAATACTGCCGGCGAAGGAGGCAAAAGATTTCCGGTAGAAGTACCAAGAAATACCTTAAATCCAAAAGCGCCTGCTTTTACAAGCCCGGGAATTTCGTCCGTATTATCGTTGGTTAATAAAGCAAAAAGTCCAAAGTCTATGCAGGATTTTTCCCGTGCTAAATTGTATTTTTTATTAAATTCGTTTACAGAAAATGTTGGCGGTATGGTATTCGGCATATCGGCAATAAAAGTAATTCCGCCGGCTGCTGCTGCCATGCTGCCTGTTATAAAATCTTCTTTATGAGTTAACCCCGGCTCGCGAAAATGCACATGAGCGTCGATAATACCGGGCAAAATATATAAACCGGACATATCAATATTTGTACTATTATTATTTGTGTCGCTTTGAATCTTGCCAATAAAGGCAATTTTACCGTTTTTAACTCCTATATCGCTTTTATAGGTTTCTTTAGAGGTTACAAGGGTTCCATTACGAAGTATAAGATCGTACGCCATAAATTTAAATTATCCGAAGAATTATCCCGGAACTTTAATTGAATTTAACATCCTGTTTAGCGTAACTAGTGGGTCTTCATACATTTCAAACCTGAATCTAAGCTCGTAGTTTTTATCCGAAATAATTCTGATGGTTTTGTTCAGACAATCCCTAAGCTCGTTGGATCCAAGATCCGGGAAGTACCTTGCCTTTTTTGGAATAAACGAAAGCTGACTGCCGCTTCTGCGAAGCTCTCCAATATGCGGCGGAATTGGAACAAGGAAAATAAGGAAACCGTCGGCCTTGCCGCCGCCGACAGAAAGGTTATAACCTGATTTTAACGAATGTATATTACGCTTGCCAATACGCGTATTTTGATCTTCTACAAATAAATTAAGAAGAAGCGGACCATGCGGATTAATTACAACAGGAGCTGCGGTATCCGGTTTGTACGGTCTGTCAGAATAAGGAGTTGTTCTTCTGCTTTGACCCGCCGCGTATCTTGCCAAATCTTTGCTGTGATCGACTCTTTCTCTTGTACCGTCATGACCGCCGGAAGCAACTTGCGCCATAACTCGGTTGGGGCTGGAACCAAGACGGCGGGAAGACAATAAAATAATAATACCAATAATTAAAAGTAAAAGAAGAATAAGACCAATAATCCACGGTAAAGAAGACGAAAAATTAAACACGCCTGATTTTTCAGATAATGAATCCGGAGCAGGCAATGTTGTCGACCAGCTATCTGTTTCAGTACCTTCAGTATCAACTGCAATTCCATCTGCAGCAATCCTGTCCTCTGTAGTTCCAGTTCCATCTAAAGACCAGCCGTCTGTAGTAGTTCTGCCATCTGCAATGCCGTCAGTAATTCTGCCGTCCGCAGTACTCCAACTGTCACCTGTTACACCTGCACCCGGAGTAGTACTGTCTGCT
Organism: Treponema sp.; assembly: GCA_031286205.1. GTDB lineage: Bacteria > Spirochaetota > Spirochaetia > Treponematales > Breznakiellaceae > WQXQ01. The sequence goes on along the minus strand of JAITUR010000073.1, from coordinate 4,920 downwards.
ACGCCCTGACCGGCAGTAAAACCCTGGTCGCCGCGTAAAGTATCGGCTGTTCCCGGCTGCCTTGCAATATCGGCTGCTCCCTGTCTTTGCGGCTGTGCGCGGCCGGAGCTTGGAACATTTGTAATGGGCTGTCCCGGTGTAACCCTGACAAAATCAATGGTGGTATTTCTGGAAGAAAGCCTCTGACTGGAAGCCGCTACTAAATTTGCGGTATCATTGGTTCCTGTACTTACAAGAACTATTTTTTTGGGGCGGGAAGGAAGAGCGGAAACATATTGTTCGACATATGTAAGCGCTGCCTGTATATTGCTTCCTCTTTCTATCGGGTACTGAAGCATCATTCTTCCAATAATTGTTTCTACATCTCCTGTGGCAGAAATTCTGCGCGCTACATCCAATTTTGGAGCTTGTGAAAATGAAATTAAATGAAAGGTATCGCCGACACGAAGAAATTCTGTAAGAAAACCGCCGGTAATGTAATTATTTACATTATCGTAGGACGAACTCATGCCTGTCGAAGTATCTAAAAGCAAAACAAGGTCTATTGGGCTGGAACTCTGATTTTGCCCGTGGACAATAAATACCGCGAAAATTATTAATATTAACGCCAATCCAATCCTATTCATATTTACCTCTTTCTATATTGCTGCCTGTATCTTTTCTACAAGATATGAAACCTTTTCTCCGTTATCCATTACAAAATCGAACTTTTCTCCTTCCGTCTTATTAAGTATAGCACTTCCAATCGGAGAAAGATAGGAAATAATATTATTATTGGGGTCAGATTCCCAGGGGCCCAATATAGTAAATTCTTCCTGTTTTCCGGCGGTTTCGTTGCGCATGGTAACTTTTGTTCCAAAGCCTGCCTTTGTAATAGTACCGATCGACTTTGGATCGAAAATTTGGGCTCTTTCGATTTCTCCTTTAAGTTTTGCAACCTGCGAGTTAAGCTGATCTTGCTTCTCTTTTGCAGCTTTGTATTCCGCATTTTCCCGTAAATCTCCCAAAGACAAGGCATATTCTATATCCTTGGAGTTTGCGGGGACTTCTACTTCCATGATATGCGCAAGCTGTTTCTTTTTTACATCGAACATTGCATGAGTAACAATAAGACCTCTGGAAACCTTTGTTTCTGCTTCATCGAAGAACTTAAAGTTGGGATGTTTATCCAATATCTTGGAACGCAGATTAAGTTTATCCTGCGGGTCAAGGTCTTTAACATCATTTATAAAAGTAAAGATCCTAATAATTGCGTCTTCGTTCGCTCTATCTAAAAACGATTTAACTTCGCCGTCTTTAAAAAGAATATTGTGCACCAGCTTATTAATTTTTCTGTTTTCTACTGTGTCTTTGTTGTTTTCTATATCTCTGTAAGTAATATCCAAAACACGGACAAGGCTTATAAGAAGTTTTTCCGTGCCAAGTTTTGCCGCCTTAAACCAGTCTGTTTCTCTGGAATTTTTATAAAGCCAGACGGCAGCTTCGCGGTTTTCGCGGAGATTTTCGAAGCAGTCTATACACATTGCGGAAAGTTTGTCTTTATAGCCGCCTTCTTCCAGTTTTTCCGTAATAATGGGCAGTTGGGAGTAGGGGAACAGTTTGGTATAAATATCCGGCCATTCGTTTATATACTGCTTTATGTTGGAAAGGAACTCTGTTTTTAGCCGTAAATCTTTTAAGTTCTTAAAAAGTGTCGTTACATTTTTAATATTAGAAAACACTTCTTCGAAACTTATTTTTAGCTCGGATTTAAAATGAGAATAATTTTTGTTCGATGCTATTTCATTAATTAAAAGATACGAAGCCGCCATCTGTTCCGGATTTTGCTTGCTTCGCAGTATCGATGTAAAATAAGACAGCATTTCCAAAAAGTATTCGGAATCCGCGCCGGCTTTTTTATTGTTAACATAATCTCTAATACTGGATACTTTATCGTAAAAGTTTTTCTGTGCGGTAAATTCATTGTAGATTTTTTCCGCTACTTCTATTGGCCTGTCTCTTACCGTAAATACATCGCTGTTATCCGCGCTTAATCCAAAATCCGGGTTGGATTTTAAAATATCGCGTGCCTTGGAATTCCATGTAGCCCATTCGCCGGAAGATAAAAGAGCAGGGGAGAGCTCGGCTTTTATTCTTTTCATATCACAGGCATTTCCAAAACTTTTTATAACTGTTTTAAGCGCCCAAATAATATTTTCTTCTTTGTCCTTTATCATTAAACGCAGTTCTTCTTTTTTCTTGGTTGCTTTTAATACCCATATATGATCTTTGGAAAGTGTAGCAAGGGCTCCAACAGCCATTTTAAGCGACATTGAATGTCCGCGTTTTTTGGAAAAATCAATTTGAATATCATCGCCCTTTATTTTTGCAATACGCCCAACACCCCATGTTCTGTGATACACATAATTACCTTTGTCAAACGCTATGTGCTTTTCGAAGCCCGCAATTGCCTGATGAACATCGCGGTAATTCTGCGACAGGTTGGATATTCTGATATATTCTTCCAGTTGAGAATGAGACGCGTATTTTTTTCTGTAGCAGTCAATAATTTCCCTGCGGCATTGCATATCTTTGCCGTCGTATTCAAGGGCTATTTTTAATATGTTTATTGCAATATCGGTATCTAAATTTTTGTATTTTACATAAAGTTCGTTAAGCAATATAACGGCCTTATCCTCGCTTATGGTTTTTGCTATCTTCTTCTGAATATGCAAAAAGAAATCTATATCTTCTACATTGATAACAAGGAGTTTTTCCCAAATTTCTTTTACATTGGAAAAATTGGATTTATTAATATAGCGGTGCATGGATTTTTTGTAAAAATCAATTGCTTTTTCCTTGTTGCCCTGTTTTTCGTAATGTTCGGCAAGCGATTTTGTTATTTCTGCTTCTTCAAAATCAACTTTTACAAGTCTTTCCAGTACTTCGAATGTTTTTTCTTCTTCGTTATCGTTTTTATAACAGTCAACCAAAGTGCGGAGCGCGAACTTAGATTCGCCATGATCCAGAATTCTTTCGCAAAGATATTTTACAATGCCCCATTTATGATTATCCAAAAATATCGATACTAAATTTACAATTGCGGCATCGTCAATTATTTGGCGGGAAAGAGCAATCATGCCGGATAAATAAAGGGCAATAATGCTGTTCCTGGTATGCGATAAATGTTCGTCGCAGTTCTTTTTTAGTTCGTCGATAATTTTTTCAGCGCGTGCTGCTTTAAGAATATCATCCAGTTCTTTAAATTGACTGGTAGAATAATTGCTAAGGGTAGCACGAGTCCACTTTTCCTCGTTTAAAGTTTCGTTTAAATTTTTTAACAGTGCATGATCCATAAATATATACTCCCATCCTTCAAACTTATTTTAATTTCCGGAATACATCTTGTGTATTTCCGAATCTGTAACTTTTATTTTAAGCAAGGTTTCCTCTATTAACTGCGGATCCTCGCCGGAATTTTCATAATGATCAATAAGCCAAAAATAATGATTCAGAAGCCGTGGTTTAAGAATTGCCCGCCTGGACGGATTTGCTTCATACTCAGCCTCCAAAGCAAAAATTGATTGTTTAAGCCTTCCTGCCTCCATTTGTTTTAATGCCCGCTTTACGGAAAAAACTCCCATTAAATACCCGTAAACAGGTATCCAGGCGTTTAACTCTTCGTCTTTGTAACCAAGTTTTTCTACTTCGTCACGAAGGTTAATAATAAGTGCCGACTCCAAAGATTTTATTTCTATAATCGATGGATCAAGGAAAAATGCTTCCCTGAACAATGTTTTTGCGGTTTTTGTTTCCGCTAAAAGCGCGTTAACATCCGCAACTTCGGCAAGGACTTCGGCATTATCTCTTTTTAGATATAAAGCCTGTTCAAGAAAACTTAAGGCTTCGTCATAATTGCCAAGTCCCTTGTAACAACGGCCAACCAAAAGCAAAAGCCCGGGATCCTGCTGATTGGCTTGAATATTCAAAAGCTTTTCGAAATAAGAAAGCGCTCTTGAGTAAACAAAATAACGGACAGAGTACTGACATTGATCATAGATGTCATCAAGCTGTCCTAAAAAAATATAATACTTCTTAAAAAGCGATATTAAATATCCCCCTTTTTCATAGTTATTTTTTATTGTGTCGTCCAGCCTCCTGGAATTATCAAGCCACCAATGGACGCATTTAAGCGCATGCTTGATTTCTTCGTTTTCAAAGTCATGGTCTAAAGCCTGTTCCAAAAGAACATAGGCCGTTTCCGCGTCAGCAGCCCTTAGTTTTTCATAGGCGTTTTTTAACAGCCCTACAGCCTGGCTTTTTTCCATTGTATCAGTTTAGTATAGCATTTTTTTGGGGTTTGACAATAGTATCCTAAAAATGTATTATGGGAAAAATGATCAAAACCATCGTTTCACCGTCAATTTTATCAGCAGATTTTGCCGAATTTGGCAAGGCCATTGCCGAAATCGATGCCTCTGGGGCGACATGGCTTCATCTTGATGTCATGGATGGTTCATTTGTGCAAAATCTGACTTTTGGCCCGGCTTTATTCCGTTCCCTTCGGGGCCGTACAAGGCTATATTTTGACACTCATCTTATGATTATTAACCCGGAACGCCATATTAAAGAGTTTGCCGAAGCAGGGGCAAATGGCATTACTTTTCATTACGAAGCCCATAGAGACCCTGTAAAGCTCCTAAAAGAAATAAAAGAATTGGGGGTAAGTCCCGGAATAAGCATAAAACCGGAAACACCGACCGATGTTTTGGATGAAATCTTACCCCATGCCGATTTAGTGCTTATTATGACTGTTCCCCCCGGTTATGGCGGGCAGAAGCTTATCCCTGAATGTCTGGAAAAAGTTAAAAAACTGGCAGAAATAAGAGAAAAAACGGGGCTTTCTTATAAAATAGCCGTTGATGGCGGTATTAACGAAAA
>JAITUR010000072.1 GCA_031286205.1 Treponema sp. | reverse complement strand
CGCGCAAATGGGGTTACGGACGGGTTTTCTACAACGCGCTTGGACACCTGAACAATGTTTTTGATATTCCCGAAGCATGGGAACTTATGAAGCGTGGGCTTCTTTGGGCGGCGGAAAGCAAGAAAATTGCCCGGGATAAAGGCCTAAAAGCAGACGACTGGAAAACCCCAGTATCAATGTATTAAAAAGGAGAAAATTATGAGTATACAAAGAATAGGTATTGTAGGATGCGGAAATATTTCAAAGATTTATCTTGATAATCTTACGGGCGTTTTTAGCAACCGTGTAAAGATAACGGCTATAACAGACATTATCCCCGAACGCGCGGAAAAAGTAAGCGCAGATTACAAACTGCCGTACATTAAAAAAACCGAAGACCTTATCAACAGTCCCGATGTTGATATTATTCTTAACTTAACACAGCCCTGTTATCATTTTGATATTGCTCTTGCCGCTGTAAAAGCAGGGAAACATTATTACGGCGAAAAACCAATTTGCGCAAAAAGAAAAGAAGCGCTGGATGTGTTAAAAATTGCCGCAAAGAAAAAACTTTTGGTCGGAAACGCCCCCGATACTTTTTTAGGCGCGGGAATTCAAACCTGTCTAAAACTTATTAACGAAGGCTGGATTGGAAAACCTGTAGCGGCGGTTGCTTTTGTAGTAAATCATGGTCACGAACATTGGCATCCGGGTCCTGAATTTTATTACAAAGAAGGCGGCGGTCCCATGTATGATATGGGTCCGTATTATCTTACCGCCCTTGTAAGTCTTATTGGGCCGATAGTGCGTGTATCCGGTTCCGCAAGAAAAAGTTTTAACACCCGCACTATTACAAGCGAGCCGTTAAACGGAAAAGTTATTAATGTTGATGTGCAGACACATATTGCGGGCGTAATGGATTTTGCAAACGGCGCTGTAGGAACAATTATTACAAGTTTCGATGTATATTCCCACACTCTCCCCTGGATAGAAATCTATGGCAGCGAAGGTACATTACGCGTTCCAGATCCCAATACATTTGGCGGGCCTGTTTTTGGAAAACGCTTTATGGAAGAAGAATGGAAAGAGATGCCCATTTTGGAAAACTACCGGGAGAACAGCCGCGGTCTTGGCGTTGCCGATATGGCGGAAGCCATTGCCACAGGCAAACCCCACAGGGCGTCTGGAGAAATGGCATATCATGTACTTGATGTAATGCACGGCTTCCATGATGCATCTGCTTCGGGAAAATACTACAAGGTTAAGAGTACCTGCGAAAGGCCTGCGGCGCTATGATACATTAGTACCTATGCTGAAAACCGGAACTTTATATCACGGCGGCATTATGGTAAATTATCAATGTAATGCAAGCTGCCGTCATTGTCTTTATGCCTGTTCTCCCGCTAGAAATTCGGGATATGTAAACGAAGAAACGGCGGAAGAAATCTGTCGGCTTTTGCAGGAAGGCGGATGCAAATCTGTTCATATCGGCGGCGGGGAGCCTTTCCTTAATTTCGACGGGCTGTTAATGATGGTTCGCGCGTTAAACAAAAGCGGTATTGCGCTGGATTATATCGAAACTAATGCGTTCTGGGCTGAGGACTTGGCAAATACAAAACCTGCTCTGGAAAAACTAAAACGGCTGTTGGCGGAAAATGCCGACACACTCTGTATTTCGCTGGACCCTTTTCATGCCGAATATGTACCTTATGGCGCAGCCCTGAATCTGGCAAAACTTTGCGAAAAAAACGGTATGCGATATTTTCTTTGGAAGCAGGAATTTTTTTCCGTCCTCTCGCGGCTGGATTCCCAAAAAACCCATTCCCGCCAAGATATGGAAAAAACATTGTCCACAGATTACATTAACAAAACTGTACAGCATTATGGTATAACTTACGGCGGCAGAGCTGTAAATATAGAAAAGGAATATAAAACATTATTCCCTGCGGAAAACTTTGCCGGCGATAATTCTCCTTGCAGCAATCTTTTATTAACAGGGCATTTTCATGTAGACAAAGATTGTAATTTTATTCCTCCCGGCTGTACAGGGATACTTATTCCGCTTTCAGAAGCTTTGCGCGGCATAAACGAAGATAAATACCCTGTCTTTGCGTCTCTTTACCACGGCGGTATATCTTCCCTGCTGGAGTTTGTCGTACAGCACGGCTTTTCCCCCGACAATGCAGGTTACCCTTCCAAATGTAATCTTTGTTTTTTTATCCGTAAATTTCTTTCCGAAAAAGATTTTGCAGAGCTGGATAAAAACCATTACACGGAAGCGTTAAAATATTATACTTAATAATAACATAGAGTATTTACAAAATGCCTGTTTTAGTTATATCATTAACCTAGGAGAATTTAATGACACACGGAAAATATTTTTTAATTTTTATAGCCTGTTTTTTATTAAGCGGAAATTTATTTTCCCAGGATTTTGGGTTTGGGTTTGATGACGACACACTCGAAGCAAACACCGCCGGCGGAACCGGTAATTCGTTAAATATTTCTGTAGACGGCAAAGTGTCCGCATCTATGGTTGGTTACCTAAATGATATTAAAAACAACGCATGGTCTGTTTTTTTGGGAGATATTTTTTCCGGCAGCTTAAACTTTACAGCAAAATCATCCATTGCAGAGGGTGTTATTAATTTAAATATAAATTCGTCGCCCGAATTAATCGGCATAAACGAAGCATATGCACGGGCGTTTTTGGGCAGATTTGATATAACCGCGGGGCTTAGAAAACTAACCTGGGGCAAGGCAGACAGCATGGGCCCGCTCGATGTAATTAATCCGCTGGATACATCTATAATTTATACAGAAATGGCAGACCAAAGCAGCTATTTAGGCGTAAAAATCGCGCAGCCTTTAGTTCATGCATCGTTCAGGTTTGGGAATTTTTCTAAAATCGAAGCTGTATTTGTACCGAATTTCCGGCCGCACTATATTCCCACAGAAGGAAAATGGAAACCGCTGCAAATAAGAATAATGGAAGATATACCGGATCAAATACATATAGTGCCTCCACCGCCATTTCCGCCATCAGAAATGTCGTTAACAACAGAACACATAAAACCTGCCACTGATTCTGTTAATTATTTTCAGACCGGATTAAGATTTACTACCACACTGGGATCATCGGATATTGGTATTCAATATTATTATGGACGATTACACCAGCCTGCGGTAAAGATCGATATTATTTCTCAGGGTGCGCCAATCCCGGATAGTATCAATATAAATTATATATACAAATACAATCCGTATCATCAAATTGGGATTGATTACGCGCAAGTATTGTTTGGGTTTAATGTCCGTGCCGAAGCGGCAGTAAATATTACGGAAGATACAAAAGGCGACGACGGATCTGTTTATAACCCCAACATTGCGTGGTCTTTGGGTTTTGATAAAAATCTTTTTTGGGGAATCGATTTTAATATTCAGGCAAACCAAAGTATCAGATTATTCCATAATAAAATTGCCAAAGATTCTCCCGCAAGCATTGTAAACAATTTATTAAGCAATCCCATGAATGTTCTTGCAGGCAGTTTTGATATAGACATAGAAGGCGGAATGCTCCGACCTCGACCCGCATTAGCTCGGTAATTTCCAAAAAATTCCTTCGCGACGAACTTGAACTTCGCACAGCATTTATTTGGGGCGTAGAAGATAAAGATTGCCTTATTATGCCCGCAATTATCTGGACAAAAGACGGTCTTCGCATTGCTTTAGCAGGGGGCATTTTTGCCGGCAAATCCGAAGGTCAGCTTGGTCAGTACAAGGATAATGGTTTTGTAAAAATTGGCATGAGTTATTCTTTTTAAAAATTAGTTTCTAATTTCCGGAACTTCTATAACAGGAAGCGAATCCTCCGTAAATCCGCGGGTTACCGTTCGTTGAGTATCCAGCAAACTAATTTTTAAATCCTGGTCGATATCGAATGTAAAAATGTATCTTCCCAATTCTCCCCCGCCTTCCCAGGGACGCTTGTAAATAAAATGTACAAAAACACGCCCGGGCTGAGAGCTCCTTAAAGTGTATGTCTGCCTCTGAGGACTTCCAATAGCCCCAGGATATATTTCTTCTCTTTGCAGATTGTTCAAAGCAAATCTTCCTGTGCTGTCATAATCTATCCATATTTCCCAGTCGTATCCCGTTGTTGGATTGCCTGTCGTCTTAAAAATTACAAAAGTTCTATGCGCAGGTGCGGGCTCCGGGGTTGGTTCTTCCTTTACTGTTTTACAGCCAATATTTACAAGAAATATTAAAACTAAAAATAAACTGTTAATTTTTTTATACATATTATTTCCTTATACAAATACCTTTAGACTCTGCATAATTTTTTATTTCTTTAATAGTAGTTTTTCCAAAATGCAATACCGACGCAACCAGTGCGGCATCTGCATTGGTATTAAGTAAAACATCGGCAATCTGTTCCAGGGTTCCCGCTCCTCCGGAGGCAATTACAGGAACAGAAACTGCGCTTGTAACACTGCGGATAAGCTCAAGGTCGTAACCTTCGCCTGTTCCGTCTGCATCGATCGAGTTAAGCATTATCTCTCCTGCGCCAAGCTGTACAGCTTTTATTGCCCACTCAACCGCATCCAGACCGGAGTCCGTTTTGCCGCCGCCGGAAAAAGCGTTCCACTTAACCTCTTGCGAACGATCATTTGTCATTCGTTTTGCATCTATGGAAATTATTACACTCTTGCTGCCATATGCGCCCGCCATTTCAGATAAAAGCTGCGGACGAAGCAAAGCAGAGGTGCACACCGCGGTTTTATTCGCCCCGGCATCCATTACGGCACGCATATCGTCAAGAGTGCGGATACCGCCGGCTACGCAAAACGGAATATTCACACTGGCGGCAATTTTTTGCACAACATCCAATAGTATTGCGCGGTTTTTGCCGGAAGCGCCAATATCAAGAAAAGCAATTTCGTCCGCGCCGTCTGCATTATACTTAAGCGCAAGCTCGACAGGATCGCCTATATCTTTTATATTTTCGAACTTAACGCCCTTTACTACCCTGCCGTTATCTATATCAATAGCTGCAACTATTCTTTTGGTTTTCATTTTTATTCCCCGGTCTTTAAATCTTACCCTTAGTAGAAGGAATTATATCTTTAGCCCTTTCGTCAACTCCGCAAGCTGCTCGTAATGCCCGCGCTGCCGCCTTAAACATTGCTTCTATTTTATGATGATCGCTTCTGCCTCGTAAAATTTCCAAATGCAGATTGCATTCTGCGGCATTTGCAAAACCCTGCCAGAAATCCTCGATTGTATTGGTCTGAAACTCGTAAGATTTTTCGCCCTCAGGTGATGATAATATTGGCGCGCCCGTTAATTGTGCGTCGAAATATATAAACGATCTGCCGCTTAAATCTACAACCGCACGGGACAAACATTCATCCATTGGAAAAAGACAGCTTCCATTGCGATTAATTCCGCGTTTATCGCCCAGAGCTTTGGCAAAACACTGCCCAAGAACAATTCCTGTATCTTCGACAAGATGGTGCTGATCCACTTCTAAATCGCCTTTTGCTTTTATTTCCAGATCGAACAATCCATGCCGCGCAAAAGTGTTAAGCATATGTGACATAAAACCAAGAGGATACTCGAACTTGGTTGTACCTGTTCCATCGATATTTAATTTAATAATAATATCAGTTTCTTTTGTTTTTCTTTCTATTTCCGCTATTCTTTCCATAATTTACATTACCACCTTGCGTAAATCGTACTCTACAATATCCAATGCGCCCAGGTTTTTAAGTTTTGGAATAATATCCGGTACTTCGTGTTTTTTAACGGCAATTTTTACCGCATAACCTGCATCTCCATATAGAGTTGCAACTGTGGGACTGCGCATGGACGGAAGATTCGCAAGTAGTTCGAACTGTTCTTTTGGAATATTCATTTCCAGCATAACCCGCTCGCGCCCATCAAGCACGGCACGGAACAACATGGCAAGCTCGTCTATTCTGCGGCGTTTGTTCTTGTCCGCCATTGCGGTACGGGAAACGACAAAACGCGTAGAAGACTCCAGCAAAGTGTTAATAATTTTTAAACCATTGTCACGAAGCGTCTGCCCGCTGGAAGTGTTGTCGATAATCATATCTGCGTCATCTGGCGGGAATACTTCTGTTGCGCCAAAAGTACGAAGAATTTTATATTTATACCCCGAGTTTTTTAACCAAGCTTCTGCAAGGTTTGCATATTCTGTGGCAACAACAAGCTTTTTGGAACGAAGATGTTCTTCGTCGAATTCATTGGGAACAGCCGCGACAATACGAACCTTGTCAAAGCCAAGATCCATAATTTCTTCTACATCGGCGCCGCTTTCTTTTATCCAGTCTATGCCTGTAAAACCTGCATCGTGGCTGCCTAATTCCAAAAGTTCCCCTACATTTTGGGGCTTCATAATTTTTGCATCCAGCCAGTCCGCGCCAAGAGAAGGGCGGTATGTCCTGTCCGATAACGAAATGGGAAAACCCGCCTCTAGAAACAGCCGGGAAACATTGTCAAAGATTCGACCTTTGGGTATTAGTATTCTTAATTTGTCCATAGAACTAATTATATCATAATATTTATTTCTTTATCAACATAAAACCTGCCGCCCCTATGTTAAAAGCATCCTGTTCTTCCCAGGAGACAAACAAGCTGTCTCCAACATGGGCAAGCGCTGTATAAACAAAACCCTCGGGCAAAAGCGGCAAGGAAGGGTGCTTTATAATTTTTTCCTGGGGAGCAGAGCTAAAAAAATCTTCTACGGAAATAACAATGCCTGCCTGCGCAAGATTTTCTGTACGAAGGTAAAAAATCTCCGGCTGCAATGTTTTTAATTTACTTACTCGATAATACCAGTAACCGTCGGAGCTTTGGCGAAGAGTATCGATATCCCAGCCTTCGCTTGCCGGATACAGCTCCAAAGCAGGAATTCCCAGCGGAACAATGGAGTTAAATTCCATATCTATAGTCCATGTCCTTGGGTTTGGAATGGGAGCGCTCGAGCTTAAAAAACGATCGTCAATATACAGAAGGGCTGTATCTTGATCATTGTAATTAAAAAAGCCCCCTATGGTATATTGCTTCCACATTGCGCCGCCGCTAAAATGATACAAAGCAAGACCCGTATCTGACGGCGTAATCTTTACAAATCCGTCGCGGTTAATTGCCATTATAAGTTTGTCGTCCTTTTCGTTATAAAACCGGACATGAAGCGCAAAAGGCCACGGTACAAAAGCGGCGGACATAACCGCATCTTCGATAGATTCAATATGAACAGGTCCATTTTCCGTAAGCTGAAACCATATCGGATGTTCGCCTGTTTGCAGGATAGCAGCCGGCAGGGCTCCTTGATTTATAAATTGAGGGGGAAAGGCACTGCCGCCCGATCTGGAACAAGAAAGAAAAACAAAAATAACGACAGATAATAATATTGCTTTTTTCATATATCCCCCTGAAAAGTAATTTTACGATTTACCGGATCGCCCGGAACAACAGCAACCCTGCCGCAAAATTTGCCCCACACTTCGGCATCGTCTGTAAATTCTTTTCCGGCTTGCGCCGCTTTTTTGTGAGCGTATAAAATTTCCAAAAACTTAAATGCCTGAGGTGTCTGCGCAACACAAGTGTCAGTGCGCCTGGTATGTCTCTTAATAAAACCGCCGGAAATTTCTTTGGGAGTCTCTGTCAGCGGGAGTACGGGAATAACAGCGTTATGTTTTGCAGCTTCTTCGATTGTTTTTTCTATTAACTGCCTGCTTATCCACGGTCTTGCTCCGTCATGGATAAGTACATAAGCGGGATTGCTTTCTGCAAGAGCAAGGAGTCCGTTATAAACCGAAGCCTGCCGTGTTTCCCCGCCTTTAACAAATTTTAATTTTGGTTTAGAAGCCGACAAACATTCCGGCGGAAGCGCCGCACGGGCAGCTTCTTCTCCGTCTTTGGGAATGGTAATTGCAATTTCATTAACGGAAGGAACTGCGGCAAAAGAGCACACAACAGAACCCAGCACGGTAATATCCCTGTTCTTTAATTTTAAATATTCCTTTTTTACTCCGCCCATACGCTCTGAAGAACCTGCGGCACATACTACTACTGCAATCTTTTGCTCGGCACTCACTGTTTTTCTATTTCCAGCCGTGAAAATACCGTGCTTTCAACTTCTTCTTTGGGTTTTCGTAAAGAAATAGAAATTTCATCGATAAAAAGTTTTAGGGCGGAATCGTACAGCTTCCTTTCCAAAATAGGAAGCTCTTTAACTTTGCTTCGGTGATACAAAGATCGAACTATACTGGCAATATCCCTGACGCTTCCTTTTTTTAGCAAATCCAGATTCATCTGGTAACGCATTTTCCAGTCCGAAGGAATAGGATCGTAATCTTCTTTAATTAGCTCCAACGCTTTATTTGCCTCGTCTCTGGAAACCGTAGGGCGAATACCAAGCTCTACAGCTTTATCGATTGGAACCATAATTGTCATGTCGGTAACTTCCAGATAAATAATGTAGTAAGGAATTTTTGCATCTTTAAACTTTTTTTGAACAATGTCCTTAATTACCCCAACACCCTGGCTGGGATACACCACTTTTTGATCTACCAAAAATGATTTTATTCTGGAAGGTTTTGGCTTTGACTCCGGCACGGGTTTTGCCGCAGCCTTTGGTACACTTTTAGCCGGGGCTTTTGCCGCAGTTTTTTTAACCGGAGCTTTTGGTTTTGCCGCGGTTTTTGATACCGTTTTTTTTGCCGGTGCCGGTTTAGCTTTGGGTTTTGCCGCAGCCTTTGGCGCTGCTTTCGCAGCCGGTTTTTTTACAGGAGTTTTTATCGCTGTCTTCGATGTTTTCTTTGGCGCGGCCTTTGCTGCAGTTTTGGGTTTTGATTTTGATGTTGTTTTTGCTTTACTCATTATTGCAATACTATCATATTAAAATAAAAAAGTCTATAATAAAATATGGCAGAAATTCGTAAATTAGAAACCGACGAAATAATTCAATTATCCAAAATATGGACAATAGTCTATAACCAGCGAAAAGACTATTCAAAAGAAGAAAACCAAAAAATCGATCCTTTGGGGCATCCTGCAAATTGGGCGTGGGGTGTTTTCGAAGGCAAAAAACTTATAGCCGGAATGTACGAGGTAGACTATTTAATGCGTTTCGACGGCAATAGCGTAAAAATGTCGGGAATAAGCGGAGTGGGAACTTTGCCGGAAGCCCGCAAGGGCGGCCACATTAGGCGAATTTTCGAAAATCTTTTACCGCAAGCTTACGAGAACGGCGTTATTTTTTCCAACCTTACTCCTTTTAACCACGATTTTTACCGCAAGTTTGGCTACGAAACTGCCTGTATCAGAAAAAATATCAGCATTTCTACGGGCGATTTAAGCGACATAAAATCTTGCGGGCAATTTACACATATTCTTCCCGGAGACGATACAACAGAGCTTGCCGAGGTTCATTCCGCGTATATTAAGAATATTAACCACGGCATACACAGAGACTATTGGCCGGACAACCGCGCATGGAAGATTTTTACAAGAGAAGACTCCTGCGCTACAGGAACATTTATTTATTTATGGAAAGACGAAAACCAAAAAGCGCGCAGTTATATTAAGTATCAGGATGTAACGGAAGACGGGGATCACAATATGTCTGTATCCGAGCTTGCATTTACCTGCAAAAAAGGACTTTACGGCATTCTTGGAATTACAAGCTGTCTTTCCGCTCAATATTCGAATTTCAAATGGCAAATGCCGTCATTTATAGATTCGTTCGACTTAATAAGCGATGCATGGTCTATCGAACATAATTACAAACCCAGAGAAATGACAAGAGTAGTAAATGTAAAAACAGCTTTGGAATTAATGCGCCGCCCGTACGCCGAATGTGAATATGTTATAGAGGTAAACGATACCAGCCTTCCGGTAAACAACGGAAAATACCTTGTCCAAACAGGACCGGACGGTTCCAGAGTTTCCGTTACAACAAAAAACGCCGACATCTTTTGCGACATACTTACGCTAAGCCAGCTTATTACAGGGTATAGAACTTTAGAAAATACAATGTTATCGCGGCAGGAAGGTTTAGAGGTACATAGTAATATTGATACTCTAGCGCGCGTATTTACGGAAAGGCCTCAGCATGTTACAGAGTATTTTTAATTAAGGAATGAATGAAAGAGAAAATATCTGTTATACCAAAACCTGTATCCATTAATTATACAGGCGGTTTTTTTAAATCCAATACAGTGCCGCAGATTATTACCAAAAATGTAAATGCAAAAAACGCCGAAGAATACAAACTTGTTATAACACAGGATCAAATTACAATAGAAGCCGAAACTCCTGCAGGGGTTTATCATGGGCAGCAAACATTCAGACAGCTTGTCCTTTCTGAATATAAAAATGGAGAGCTTGTTTTGCCCTGCGCGGAAATTACGGATTATCCCCGTTTTTCGTGGCGCGGTTTTATGCTGGATTGTTCGCGTTATTTTTATTCCGTAGAATTTATTAAAAACTTAATAGATATTCTTTCTTTGCATCATATTAACCGTTTCCACTGGCATTTAACGGACGATCAGGGGTGGAGGCTTCCTGTAGCGGAATATCCATTGCTTACAGAGATTGGCTCGCGCAGGGTGGATCGCAGGTATCCAGAATCAACCTATGTCGGCGGGTTTTACACAGAAAACGATATAAAAGAAATTGTAAGTTTTGCATCTTCCCGCCATATAGAAGTTATTCCAGAGGTAGATCTTCCCGGACACACAAGCGCAGTTCTTGCTTCCTACCCCGGATTAGGATGTACAGGCGGTCCATATCGTACGGAAGATCGTTTTGGTATTTTCGAAGATGTCCTTTGCGCGGGAAACGATAAAATTTTAGATTTATTTGCCGCTATTTTTGATACACTTGCAAAACTTTTTCCTTCCCAGTGGGTGCATATAGGCGGAGACGAAGTTTTGTTTAACCGCTGGCAAGAATGTCCAAAATGCCAAAAAAAACTTGCAGAACTTGGTTTAAATAAAATACCGGAATTGCAAAGCTGGATAACGCAAAAACTTGTAAAAATGCTTTTAGAACGCGGCAAAACTGCCATTGGCTGGGACGAAATATTGGACGCATCGGAAAAATTCCCGCTTCCCAAAGAAGCTGTTGTTATGTCATGGCGGGGAAAAGCAGGCGGAATTAAAGCAAGCAATTCAGGGCATAAGGTTATAATGACACCTAACACAGAAGGGTGTTATTTGGATCATAAACAATTCGATTCAAAAGAAGAACCGGGACATTTACTCCAGGGGGTAGCTGCTGTTTATAAAACATATTCAATGGAGCCTATACCTTCCGAAGTAAAAAACGAAAACACAAATCTTATACTTGGCGGGCAATGCAATTTATGGTCTGAAGTTATCTATGCAGGAAAGATTGCGGAGTACATGATATTCCCGCGCATCTGCGCGCTTGCAGAAACAGTATGGACTCCAAAAGAAGAAAAAGACTTCGAAGATTTTTCCAAACGCCTGGAAGTCCACCGGCTGCGGCTGGATGCCTTGGGAGTAAACCAATACCGCGGGGCATTAAAATAACATTAAAAAGCCAGCTCGTATAACCGTTTTAACATTGCGTTAATTTTTTCCGCATATTGCCTGTCTGCTGCCCAAGTACCTGCAAGCCCTTCTATCGTGGGGCTGGAACCCAGTCGCACAAACCTGCGGCGCGGATTTACCAATGTAAGATTAAGATCGTCGGTGGATGCATACGCTTTTAAGTGCTGAATATGGGCGCGGACTCCCGTGCGAAGATCCGGAAAATACAAACCTTTTTCCAGAACTCCATCCGGGCCGGGAAGCCCCGTTGCTCCAAGACCGGCAAAATTATTTTGGTCGGGGGTTACCAAATTTCCAAATGCCAAAAAGCCGGTTTCCAGACACATCTGCGTAAAAGCAATATCGTGGTTTACACCTTCGAACGAAGCTTCTTCTATATAAAGGCGGGCAAATTGCAAAGCAAAATTCATCTGCAAACGGGAATTGTTTTGCACAAGAAAAAGAGCCATTTTATCGGCGCCAACCTGCCCTTCTCCCATAATATGTGTTGGCGGCTCGGGTTTTTTAAGCTCTGTCCCCGGCTTAACCCCCGGCTTAACCCCCGCACAAGAGGCAAAAATAATCAAAACCGCAATTAAGGTATATAAATATTTATTCATATTAAATTATCGGCTTAATTATTTAGAATTTCTTTTCCCGCCAGTCAAGCAAAACGGCACTTTCGCGCCATATATAGGTATGGAAAACATCGTTATAACAAACAACTTTGCTGCCATTCCTGTGGACGAACGGTCCAGGGAAAAAATGAAGGCGCGGGGACCGGCAGCTCTCTCTGACAGGGAACTTCTGGCTATCATTCTAAACACAGGCATTCAGGGAAAGAATGTAATGGCACTGGCAGACGAGCTATTGGTTTTTTTGGACAAAAACAAGGATATCCCGTCTATAAAGGAAATATCCCGTTTGTCCGGGCTGGGCTGTTCCAAAGCCTGTACTATTGCAGCAATGCTGGAATTCGGAAGACGGCGGTATGGTTCATTTTCGGCTCGTATTAAACATCCTTCGGATATTTTTACCCTTGTACGGCATTATGCCGACCGAAAACAAGAACGGTTTATCAGCCTTTCCTTGAATGGCGCGCATGAAGTGCTTGCGGTAAGAATTGTTACAATAGGACTTGTAAACAAAACAATAGTTCATCCGCGGGAAGTTTTTGCAGACATTATTCAGGACAGGGCAGCCGCTTTTTGTGTCGCGCATAATCATCCATCCGGGCAGCTTGAAGGTTCGCCCGAAGACGATGAAATTACAGAACGCCTAAAATCTTCGGCAAAGATACTTGGATTGCATTTTCTGGATCATATAGTTTTTTCGGAAAACGCATGGTGGAGTTACAGGGAAAACGGAAGATTAAGCGGGGAACAATAAGTTAGAAACAATCTAAATCTACGGAGTGTACAATACACAATGTTCAATGTACAATAAACAGGGAGCATGAATTAAGTGTATAAAATACATCCTGTTTTTTATCTTTCCTTTTTTCTCTGTTTTTTTACGACAATTGCCGGGGCGCAGAATCCCGGCGATATTATCGCGGATAATTTCGAAGAAACGGCGGGCAGGGGGCTGGTTATCCGTACAAATCCTGCCGGGGTAAGAGTATTTATAAATGGAGTGGAAAGCGGAGTTACTCCAATAACATTTAATTCCCTTGCGCCCGGAGAATACAATATCAGGCTTGTCAGGGAAAATTATATCGATCGTGTATTTGATATTACCTTATTTGCCGCAAGCCGCCTTGTAGTATCCATAAAAATGGAACAGCCGCAGGGACAAGTGCAGCTATCTGTTTTAAAAGCGGAAAACAGTCCGGCTTTGCTGCAATTTAATCCGCAGGTAACTGTAAGTTCTTTTGGTTCTATCGCCCTCGACGAAAATTATAAAGCAGATATAAATCTTCCTGCGGGTTTTTATACATTCAGGGTGCAGGCTTTTGGCTGGGAGGATACAGCGGCAGCCGTACTTGTAACAGAAGATATTGTACCTGTCAGTATTATTCTAAAACCTGCAGAATTTAAAATAGAAAATTTAACTCAAAGCCGAAAGCGTATTAATCCGAAAAACCAAAACCGTCTTGGCGTTACAGAATACCGCTTCGAAGCTACTGCTCCCGGATTAGTTTCTTTAAATATAATCGACATTAACGAAACCGTAGTATTTAAAAATCAACTTAATAATATCGATACTAAAATACAGCGCTTTACATGGGACGGCAGGGACTCCTCCGGCAGCCCTCTGCCGGAAGGAATTTACACGGTTGTAATAAGTGCAGGCAATACCGAATTAAAATTAGAAACAGAAATTAATTATTCGCTTAATCTTTTTCCTGCATCGTTAAACGGAGGAGTATCCGGTCTTCTGTTTGCGCCACTGCCCTACACGCTTCCCGCAGGAAGTTTCCAGATAGAAGCTGATGCCGTTTACGGAGATTTTGGTTCATTTACCGGTTTTCCGTTTACATTTGGTTTAAGAATTTCTCCAATTAAAAATTTAGAAGCAGCTGCTGTTTTTAATTTAAACCCGCAGATTAACGATACAGGCTGGGGAATAACCGGATCTGTAAAATATAATTTATTGCATAATTTACCGGTTAATTTAGCCTTGGGAATTTTTTATTCTTATGCGGACAATAATGGAGAATATCCTTTAAGCGCGGGAAAAGGTATTGGTCTTTATCTGCCTTTTTCCTGTAAACTTTTTTCCGGCTCGCTTGTTTCCAACACTTTAGTTTTTAGCCCGGGAATTTTTTGGCATGGACCGGACAAACCTGTCCCCGCTCTATTGCTTTCTGCCGGTTATTTCCTACAATATAAAGATATTTATGCCGGTATTTCCGCACGAGCCGAACTTGATCTAAAAAATAGTTCCAGTCTGCGTTTCCTTGCAGGCGCGGAAGCGCGAATATTCCCTGTAACTTCTAATTTATATTTTTTCCTGAAAGGGGGAGTATGTATCAACAACTCTGACATTGGCGGTTTTGGCGGCCTTGGAATCGGGGTTGTTTATTAATCAGGTTGCAAATTTTTTGTAAAAAACCCGCTCGTTAAACGGCATTTTTTCCCGGCGCGAACCGATGCCGTCGGGCAGACCAACAGGCAATACAACCCGCAGATGATACCCTTCGGGCGCGCCAAGGATTTTAAGAGCTTCTTTTTGTTTAGCTTCGTCAAAATACGGACTGTCCAGCCATAAAGAAACATAACCAAGAGAAGTAGCGGCTAAAAGCATTTGAGCCGCGGCGGCGGCATAATCTTCGACTTCGAAATTCCATTGATACTTTTGCGCGGAAGGATCGGTTAATACCGCAATGGCCGCAGGCGCTGTACTCATGCCGTCCGTAGGAGCAATGTCGCAAAGCGGCTGTAAACTTGCTCTGTCCGGCAATATTACCAGTCTTACATACTGACTATTGTTTCCGGTAGGAGCCGCAAGACCCGCCTTAGCAATAAGCTCTAGATCTTTAAGCGGAACCTCCTGCGGCAAAAACTTTTCCTTATGAGAATATCTTTTTTCTACAGTTTCAAAAAAATCCATAATCCCTAACGGGGTATATCTAAAACTGTACCGGGTTCTATTAAATCCGGATTATTCGGATTCGGAATTTTGTGCTTGTTAGCTTCGTAAAGAGTTCTCCATTTCCAGGGATCTCCATAAACCCAATCATAACCTGAAATAATCCAGAAACAATCTCTTTCTACTGCCCATGTCCTTACTGTATATTGATTCCTGCTGCCGGTGGTAGTGGTTGTAGTTGTAGTAGTAGTTGTTGTTGTGGCAGGCGGTCTTGCAACGGCAGTTCCTGTGCCTGCCTGCAATACAGATAATACTTCTATGGACTTAATAGCAGAATCGCTGGCTTCGTTCCATGCTTCGTTTGAATGAAAGGCAACGGCACTTTCGTAATGATCTTTTCCAAGCTGGACATTGTGAGGATGTCTTTCGGCAATTTTATAAAAATCCGCCCAATCAACAAGTCTTTTGGCTTCTATAATTAATTGATCTGCGACATATTCATCCGAAAGCATCGCGTTACGAATAGCTTCGTCGGCAAATCCTGCGGAAGCTTCATAATCGCCGTATTCATAAGTATCCTGAGCCAACTGGGTTAAACGAATACTTTCCAAATAAAATTGATTGTTGCGAATACTCTGGGGTATTGCAGATTCTTCCTGGTCTGCAAAAACCGGTATTGCTATTAATAAGATTAATAAAACGGTAAAGATACGGCTCATCTTGAACCTCCTTCGATTATTCTTTCGGCTTCGGCGGCTGTTTCGCTGCTTGCTTCAACTTTTTCTTCCGCCAGTTTTATTGTTGCTTCAGCAACAAGTCGTTTTTCTTCGGTATCCTTTCTGGCTACGGCAAAACGAGCTTCCGCATCAACATAATGTAATCCTGAATTTCTGAAATTTTCCTTGCCATATTCTTCTTCTGCCTGATTAAACAGGACATCTGCTTCACGGAAAATACTGCGGGAAGCAATATTGGCTTTTTCCTCCAGGGCAAGATCCCTTTCTCTTGCTGCCGACGCGCGGCGTTCGGCGGCATAACCTGACCAGCCGTTAGAAAGTACAATATTGTAACGGAGCAAAGCTTCTTCAGCGGACTCTACCGCGCCCGCCTTGTCTCCGGCTTCGTACTTGGTTTTTGCCTGAGCGGCAACTTCGTCCGCTCTTTCAAAATTTTCCCTGTCAAATTGCAGGAAACCTCTGTCGATTATTTCCCGCCTTGCCTGATACGCTTTAGCGCCTACAAGCAGTGTCGAATATTCTTCCATTGCTTTGGCGGCAGATTCCTTGGCTCCATAGTAATTTTGGGCTTCGTACTGAGCTTGCGCCTGCAATGCAATATCATCTATTGGTTTTAGATACTCAGGGAATGCATCCGCAATACCGGAAGCTTTAATTTCTTCCCGAATTGCAGTAATTTCATCCTCTCTTGCCTGGGCATATAAAGGAAGAGCCGCCTTAAAAAGCTCTTCATAGGCATTTGTTGCCTGTTCCCATGCTTCGGCTTTATAATGCACTTCGGCGGCTTCCCATTCACTGGGAAAATAGGCGGGTGCATCAAAATCGATAGCCTTTTGACGGGCTTCTTCCGCCTTTGTGGCGGCTGCCGGAGTTGATTTACAAGACACGCACATTATCACAAGCAGTGCTGTCAGAATCGATATAAATAATAGGCTTTTCTTCATTAATACCTCTCCTTTTCTGGAATTATTTATTTATATATATGATACATCAATACTGGACATTTAACAATCCCCTATTGCCCAATTTGTCAAAATTTTGTATCCTATAGGTATAAATCAATAAAAAATATCGATTTCCGCAAAAACCGGGTAATCGGTAATAAAGAGGAGACAAATATGGCAAAACAGTTAATGTTCAACGAAGAAGCCCGGCGCAAGCTATTGTCCGGGGTTGAGCAAATATCCAAGGCTGTCAAGGTGACTCTTGGACCCAAAGGGCGAAATGTCCTTCTGGACAAGAAATTCGGCGCGCCCACAGTAACCAAGGACGGCGTTTCGGTCGCAAAAGAAGTAGAGCTAGCCGACCCCTACGAAAACATGGGCGCTCAGCTTCTTAAAGAAGTTGCCACCAAAACAAACGATGTTGCGGGCGACGGAACCACAACCGCCACAGTTCTGGCCTATTCTCTGGTAAAAGAGGGGCTAAAATCGGTTGCGGCAGGCATGACCCCGCTGGAGCTAAAACGCGGTATCGACAAAGCGGTAGAAATTGCAGTCGATGAAATCAAGAAAAATTCCAAAGAAATCAAAGACAAAGAAGAAATCTCGCATGTTGCATCGGTTTCCGCCAATAATGACATCGAAATTGGAACCACAATCGCAGATGCTATGGAAAAAGTCGGCAAAGACGGCGTTATAACCGTAGAAGAATCCAAAACAATGGACACCACAATTGAATTTGTAGAAGGCATGCAGTTCGATCGCGGCTATATTTCCGCCTACTTTGTTACAGACCGCGACACCATGACCTGTGTTTACGAAGATGCGTTTATATTGATTCACGACAAAAAAGTATCCAGCATGAAAGATATGCTTCCCTTGCTGGAAAAAGTTGCCCAAAGCGGCAAACCCCTGCTTATTATTGCGGAAGACTGCGACGGCGAAGCATTATCGACACTGGTAGTAAACAGCCTGCGCGGAACCTTGCGCACCTGTGCTGTCAAAGCCCCCGGTTTTGGCGACCGCAGAAAAGCAATGCTGGAAGATATTGCCATTCTTACAGGCGGAGAAGTAATTTCCGAAGAACTCGGCATGAAGTTGGAAAATACCGATTTACCAATGCTCGGCAAGGCAAAAACCATCAAGATCGATAAAGATAATACAACAATTATTAATGGTGCGGGCAAACAAAAAGATATTCAGGATCGTATTGCCCAGATTAAATCTCAGATAGATGATACTTCCAGCGACTATGACCGCGAAAAACTGCAGGAAAGACTTGCTAAACTGGCAGGCGGAGTTGCAGTAATCAATGTCGGCGCGGCTACCGAGGTCGAACTTAAAGAAAAAAAGCATCGTGTAGAAGATGCCCTGTCGGCTACCCGCGCGGCTATTGACGAAGGTATTGTTGCCGGCGGCGCAATCGCAATGATTCACGCGGCTTTGGCTCTTGATAAAGCCGATACTTCCAAGCTTACCGATGACGAAAAAGTCGGCTTTAAGATTGTAAAGCGCGCTTTGGAAGAACCGATTCGCCAGATTGCAGAAAATGCCGGTCTTGACGGTGCGGTTATTGCCGAAAGAGCAAAAAACGAAAAGAAAGGTATGGGCTTTGACGCTGCCAAAATGGAATGGGTGGACATGATGAAAGCCGGTATCATAGACCCTGCAAAAGTTGCAAGATCTGCTCTGCAGAATGCGGCATCTATTGCAAGCTTATTGCTCACAACCGAGTGCGCCATGACAGATATTCCCGAGAAAAAGGAAATGCCTGCAATGCCCGGCGGCGGAATGGGCGGAATGGGAATGGATTATTAAT
>JAITUR010000034.1 GCA_031286205.1 Treponema sp. | reverse complement strand
AACGGGCTGCCTTACGCTTCTGTGTAAAAAAACCTGTCCCGTTTGGTCCTGGGGTGGGTGGATTTTTTGTGTAATATTCAGACCAATAATCTGCTTCTTCGTCTGTCATTCTTGCCATACTTTCCTTGTTTTACAAGATACTACAAAAAGCCTGAAATGTCCAGCTTTTTACATACCCCAAAACCCCCACTCCAAAACCCAAAAACCGCAAAGGCATGAAACTCGCCGACCGCTTCCAAATCAACTCGCTACGATCTCATGGCTGCAAAACCCCGTTGATGACCTTGATGGTGGAATTTCTCCCTCCCGGAATGGTGCTGGGAGGATCCAATGGGATAGAATCCCATGGACCATTAGGTGAAGGACCATACTGTGCAGTCCCACTGTTTAAATAAATAGATACACCAGCTGTTGCTATGTTTGTGTCAGAATCACCATTGCCAATAATAGTACCGCCACTCATGGTAAAAGTTCCGCTATTAATAACATACACTCCGCCGCCGTTAGTACTTGATTGGTTATTTGATATGGTGCCGCCATTCATGGTGAAGGTTCTGGTGTTTACAGACACTCCGCCGCCACTTCCCGCAGATATGTTGCCTGATATAGTGCCGTTATTCATGGTAAAGGTTCCGTTGTCTACAGACACTCCGCCGCCGTTAGCACTTGATTCGTTATTTGATATGGTGCCGCCATTCATGATAAAGGTACCGCCGGTGTTTACAAACACTCCGCCACCGGGAATGGTACTTAAAACACCATTGTTAAGGAAAGAGGTAATAGTAACATTATTATGCATAACAAGCCTTCCACTGCATGAAACACCCAAGCGGCCACTACCAGATGTTATAATTCCTCCACTCAGGGTAAGGGTTCCGTCTCCGTTTTCTGACCCCAGTGTAAGGGATGTGTTTAAGGATGAGCCGTTTACATTAAACATAGCAAAATTTCCATTGCCGGAAGTAATCGTTATATTCTCTTCAACAATAAGTTGTATGTGCTGACTCTGAATATTATACCTATTAGTAGATTCTACAGTAATATTCTTTAGAACGGTTATCTGCTTTGGAGGGAGCGAATTACCCCCTGTTGGTACAGCTCCTATTGCATTAGTAAGGGTCGTATAAAGAGTGCCGTCAAACTTTGCTTCAAATATACCCTCAGCAATAGCATCATCAAAATACGGCAAGGTTACATTTCTGCCGTTGCCGGGCTCAACAATTGAAAGAGGGCCAGGGTTGACCAAAGGCGACGCGTAATTGGCCGCTCCGCCTGTGTCTACATAAATAGATGCGCTTCCGGATGTATTTGATGTATTAAAACCCGTTTCACTGGAACCACAAACAGTACCACCGGTCATGTTAAAGGTTCCGTTGTTTACAAATACACCGCCGCCATTGGTTGCGGTGTTGCTTTCTATTGTACCACCGCGCATGTTAAAGGTTCCGTCGTTTACAAATACGCCGCCACCGTCACCTGCAGTATTTTCTGATATAGTACTACCGCTGTTCATGTTAAAGGTACCGCCGTTTATTACAACTCCTCCGCCGCCGTCACCTGCAATATTTTCTGATATAGTACTACCGCTGTTCATGTTAAAGGTACCGCCGTTTACATTAACAAGAGCGGCAGTGTTGCCTGATATTCCCTGGAGAGTCAGTCCTGTTATTGTTAGAGTCCCTGCGGTTACCGTAAACATACTTCCATTTGAACCAAGTGTTATTTCTCTAACAGTGCCGTCATTTGTCAGGGTAATGTTTTTTGATATGGTAATAGGAGCCTGGTCTGTTATATTCTTTAACACGGTAATTGTTTGCCCAGCACTAGCTGTAGTATATGCGCTTGATAGACTTGCGTAAAATGTTTCTCTTGCACCATTAGTTATCTTTGCTGTGTTGGGGAATATTAAGCCAGTAGTAGTTGTCGATGTGTTGTTAATAGTTAATAAATCGGTGGATACATGGTAAATCGCATAGGAGGTGCCTCCACCAGTTGCCCTAACATTACCGGTGGCGGCGATAGTTACGGCACCGCCGCTAGTACGAATCGCAGTGCCGTTAGTGCCTGTATTTGCAACCGTGCCGCCGTTAATCGTTACCGAACCGGCTGATACAATTGTTCCCTGATTTTCATTTGCATTTGCCGAAGTTATAGTTGTCGTTCCTGTCGGTTGTGATACAGTGATAACACCGGTAAAGTTATTGTTAATTGCAATGCCGCTTGTTGCAGAAACCGTGCCGCCACTGACATTCACAGCACCGGTAGAGAAATTGTAAATAGCATTGCCATTGCCATTGCCAGAAAGCGCATTATTTCTCACCGTGCCGCCTGTGATGTTAAGTCGTGAAGTGGTGGCATTGCCAGAATTTGCAATTACAATCGTTCCCTGGCTTGCAGTTGTATTTGCCGAAGTTATTAAAGTTGTCGCTCCTGCCGCTTGTGAAACATTGATAACACCGGTGGAGGTATTGTTAATTGCAATACCGGTGTTTGCAGAAACCGTGCCGCCTGTGATGGTCACTGAACCGATACTGGAATTTAAAATAGCATTGCCCGATGAAGTATTTTCCACAGTTCCGCCTGTGATTCTAAGCTGTTCGGTATTACCATCGTATCCAATCCTAATTGTTCCTCCAGAGTTTGCGTTTGTATTTGCCGAAGTTATTAAAGTTGGCATTCCTGCCGATTGTGATACAGTGATACAACCGTTTAAGGCATTGTAAATCGCAAAGCCGTTTGCTGCAGAAACTGTGCCGCCACTGATATTCACAGCATCGGGTAAACTAGAGTTACTATAAATCGCATTGCCGGTTGTTGTTGAAATAGTGCCGCCGTTCATGGTAAAGGCTCCTGCCACATACACGCTGCCGCTAGTGGTGGGTGAATGGTTGTCCGAAATCATGCCGCCGTTCATGGTAAAGGTTCCTCCGTTCATAGTCACAGCGCTGCTGAGTGTTCCAGCATTGTAGCTAAAGTTTTTAATAGTCGCATTGTTATTAATTTCAAGTGCTGTTGTTCCGCCGTCAACGAGAATACCCCGTCGATTAACACTAATGTTAAGATCATTGTTTCCACATAAGGTGATGCTTCGCCCGTTATCATCATCGCCCAATACAAGTAAATTATTCCCGCTCCGTATTGTAAAGAAAGCAAAACCTCCGGTAGTGGTAGTTATCGTAATATGCTTACCTGTTTCGGCAACAAGAGTTATAGTCTTATTCCCCGTATCCCCCCCTATATTAATATTCGAACCGACCGTTACATTATCTAGCACCGTAATTGTTGCGGATATTGCGCCTGACATACTATTTACGAAGTCAAAAGCGGCTTCAAGGCTGCCGTGCGGGGTGGTATCGCTGTCTATGGTTACACTTGCCACAGAAATAATTACTGTAACCGTGTATGTTTTGGTCTCTAAGTTCTGCGCAGTTACCGTAAAGGTTGAGGGTATTGCAGAGTTCAAGTTCACATTGCTGTTAAAGGTCGCAGGTGATCCTCCTACAGGTTGTCCGTCTTCAAATTTTACAGAAGCCCCTGTGTGGGTTACTTGTACAGAAAGAGCTTGCAAATTAGCACTGGGAAGTACTGCTACGGTAATAGCATTAGTGGCTTCGTTGATGCTCCCTGTTACTTGCGGGCTCAGATTTGTTATTTTAAATTCCGTTATATCCCTAGCGGAACTATGCCCCTGTATTACCGTCAATTTATAGATCTCGATCTTGCCGCAGTCGGCAGTAACATCTATCTCAAAGTCATTGCCACCGGGGTCCAGCGACAGTGTGTCATCAAGAATTGCAGTTATGTTGCTTTCTAATAAAGTCCGAGTCGTATTCTCTACCTCATACAAATCAGCTTTTGAACGCACATCTCCGGGCAGCTCGGCTTTTATATAAACCGTTCCGATATTTTCGGGAACATTAACGGTATAATTTCTCTCCAAGGGGTCAAAATCATCAATCAGTTGTGGAGAAAAAGTAGGATCCGTGGATACCACAAGCGAAGCCAGATCTGCATTCAAATAAAGGGCTTTCATTTTCGTCAGTGGGTACGAGGGCATGGGTCTGCCGTTGGCTGACATTGTTATAGTCAAGTCAAATTCATCTCCGCGTATCGGGTTGGTAATTGTTACAACAATCACTGCCTTGTTATTGGGCATCTGCTCGACGGAAGCCATTTCGCTGCCTTCGCCTTCCAGTTCCAGATCTAAATCATAACCTTGCGCATTACGAATGGTTATGTGAACAATCGTAACTTCCTCCGGAGGAATAGCTATTACGCCGTCTATACTCGTCCTGGTATAGTGGTCGGTCATAACCTTCTCCCCCAAACCTGCGGTAGAACTGGTAGCATTATCAATATATTCGCTTAATGGGTTGTTAAAAAAATCGCATCCAAAAATGCCCAAAGCAACAATTAATAGGACAAAAGAAACCCTTTTTGCCATAACAGCCCCCTCTTAAGTTAGAGATTTTTATACTTAATAATACACAAATTCCAGGAAAAATACAAGCCGTTAACACAATTATCAACCAAACAAAGAAATAAGGATGCCGGCAACTATAGCGAACCTATTGTGCAAACGCGCTCTCTTGACAAGTTGTATGTTATATCCTACACTATAGACATGAGAGATATACGCAGAGCCGAGCCGTATACAAAATGGTTTCGTAAACTTAAAGACAGCCGGGCAAAAGCTAAGATATATGCTCGCATTGAAAGACTTGCTGAAGGAAACCCCGGCGATGTTGAACCTATCGGTGAAGGCTGTTCGGAAATGCGTATTCATTACGGTCCCGGCTATCGGGTCTACTACAAAGACACTGGCAGGGAAATTATTATACTGCTTTGCGGCGGCGATAAATCCACACAACAGCAGGACATTGAAAAAGCTAAATATATTGCCAAAAATTATATTCTGGAAGAAGAGGAGGAATACCATGAACAAAATTAAAACAAGCAAATACGATCCGGCCGATGACATCGAGACTAAAGAAGATGCCATAGCATACCTAGAGGCAGCCCTTGAAGAAAACGACCCCGAATTTCTTTTTAAGACAATAGGGTATATAGCCCGTTCAAAAGGCATGACAAAAATTGCAAGAGAATTGAACTTAAACAGAGAGGGACTGTATACCGCCTTATCTCCACATGGCAATCCATCGTTTAACACCATTGTCAAAGTCCTGGACAATCTGGGTTATCAATTAAGTGTAAAAGAAAAAATCCCGGCTTAAAAATTCCTGGATTCAAAATTATTACAAGCGAAAAAACAGCGATAAATAACAATGTTATTTATCGCCGTAATCGTAATCTTACTTAATATACATTGGCCGTTCGATATACTCTGTATGCAGTAGTTTGTGGGCTTTTTCTCCGCCGGGTTCTCCAAGGAATTCTTTGTAAACCTGGTTAATAAACGGATTCTGGTGCGAACAGCGGTACTTGGATTTATTGTCGTCTTCGTAAATACCTGCGGTTCTTTGTTTTCTTATTTCGTCTGTACAGCCGTAGGGTTGTCCGCCGCCTGCAATACATCCGCCGCGGCAAGCCATTACTTCTATAAACTGGTATGGCGGCGGGTTTCCCGCGTCTCTTGCTTCGCGGATTTTATCCAACACTGCGGCAATATTACCCATCTGGTGCGCAACGGCAATTTTAATTTTTGTACCATTGCCAAAATCAACTTCGCCTTCTTTTACGCCTTCCATTCCGCGGGCAGGGCTGAAATTTACATCGCCCATTTCTTTTTTTGTTACAAGATAGTAAGCGCTGCGAACAGCCGCTTCCATTACTCCGCCTGTTACACCAAAGATTGTTCCCGCGCCTGTGTACGGACCCATTGGGCTGTCTGCTTCTTCGTCGGCAAGTTCCAATATTTCGATCCCCGCCTGTTTAATCATGCGGGCAAGTTCGCGGGTTGTAATAACGATATCGACATCATAACCTAAATCCGCGCCAAGTAACTTGGCGGCGCTCTTCATATCTTCGTTGCGGCGGGTTTCCCATTTTTTGGCGGTACAGGGCATTACAGATACCGAATAAACTTTTGCAGGGTCGACTCCCGCTTTGTCCGCCCAATACGCTTTGATCATCGCGCCCATCATTTGCTGAGGAGACTTTGCTGTCGAAAAATTGGGAATCATATCGGGATAATATTTTTCCATATAATCTACCCATGCAGGACAGCAGGAAGTAATAAGCGGAATGGGGCTGCCTTTTTCTGTAAGGCGTTTTACCAGCTCGCTTCCCTCTTCCATTACGGTAAGGTCTGCAGAAAAGTTTGTATCAAAAATTGTGTTAAAACCAAGACGGCGAAGAGCGGCATATAATTTTTTTGTAAAAACAGTTCCCGGAGGCAGGCCGAATTCTTCCGCAATTGCAACACGGACTGCGGGGGCAATCTGTACAACGGTATGCTTGTTTGCATCCTGCAATGCGCTCCAAACCTGTTTTGTATCATCGCGTTCGTAAATTGCGCCAACAGGACAATGCGCGGCACATTGCCCGCATTTAATACACGGACTTTCGCCCAATGGCGCATCTGCCGCGCTGGCAATTTTTCCGCTAAAACCCCGCCCAAGGAATTCCAGCGCCCAAACATTTTGCACATCCTGACATACTTTAACACAGCGGCCGCAGCGAATACATTTTTCGGGGCACAGAACAATCGCGGGGTTAGAATCGTCTATAGGCAGTTTGTTTACTATCTTTTTAAAAGGCGCTTCCCTAATGCCAAACTCTGCCGCTAAATCCTGAAGTTCACAGGATTGACTGCGAGGACACTGCAGACAATCATCCGGGTGGCTGGAAAGAATAAGCTCCAGAACGGCTCTTCTTACCGCAATAATTTCCGGATCATGCGTAATAATATTCATATTTTCTTCGCATGCGGTACAGCAGGCACGAACCATCTTTGGAGAATTTGCCATTCTTACAATACAAATACCGCAGGCTGCCCATGGCGGAAGATCGGGATTGTAACATAAAACGGGAATTTTAATATTCATTTTTCTTGCAGCATCAATAATTGTTGTTCCCGGCTCTACTTGTAATTTTTTATCATTAATTGTTATGTTGATCATCTTATTAACTCCTATATCGTGTGGCTGACTAGCCGCACATTAATATCGAATATGAAACGAAGTTTCATAATAACTCCATTTATCCTTTAAGCACCGCATTAAATTTACAGGCTGTTACACATTCTCCGCACTTTAAGCAGTCGTCCTGAACAATAATATACGGCGGCTTTTTCTTGTCGGGATACTTTGCCGCATCTTCCACAAGAATACAATTTGCAGGGCATTTTTTTGCACAAGCGCCGCAGCCAATACATTTTGGAGCATCGATTGTAAAACTTAACAGGTTTTTACATTTGCCGGAACGGCATTTTTTATCGCGGATATGCTCCAGGTATTCTTCGCGGAAATTATTAATTGTTGACATAACAGGGTTTGCGGCAGTACAGCCCAGCATACAAAGCGATGCTTTGGTTATGGCATTGCTTAATACTTCCAATTTATCCAGGTCTTCCATTGCTCCCTTGCCGTCCGCAATTTTTTCCAGAAGTTTTAAAATCTGGGTTGTTCCAATACGGCATGGCGAACATTTTCCGCAAGATTCCTCTACGCAGAATTCCATGTAAAAGCGGGAAACATCGACTACACAATCGTCTTCGTCCATGACAATCATGCCGCCGGAACCCATCATGGAGCCGTTAGCTGTCAATGTATCAAAGTCTATTTCCAGATCCAGCGATTTTTCCGTTAAAATACCGCCGGAAGGACCTCCTGTCTGAACACCTTTAAATTGTTTGCCGTCTTTTATGCCGCCGCCAATTTCAAAAACAATTTCTCTTAATGTGGTTCCCATTGGAACTTCTATAAGTCCGGAATGTCTTACTTTTCCGGTAAGGGCAAAAACTTTTGTACCCTTGGATTTTTCGGTTCCAATTTTTGCAAGCCATGCGCCGCCCTTTGCGGTAATTACAGGAATATTTGCAAAAGTTTCCACAT
Source organism: Treponema sp. (assembly GCA_031286205.1). Taxonomy (GTDB): domain Bacteria; phylum Spirochaetota; class Spirochaetia; order Treponematales; family Breznakiellaceae; genus WQXQ01. The sequence continues at coordinate 5,416 of JAITUR010000034.1, read as the reverse complement.
TATTAATAACCGTGGGTTTTCCCCAAAGCCCCTTGCTTGCGGGGAACGGCGGTTTTGGAATCGGCATACCGCGGTTTCCTTCTACGGATTTTATTAACGCTGTTTCTTCGCCGCAGACAAACGCGCCCGCGCCTAATCGAATTTCAATATCAAAATCGAAACCGCTGTTTAAAATATTTTTGCCCAGTAAGCCGTATTCCTTGGCTTTTTCCAATGCTATTTTTAATCTTTCTATGGCAAGCGGATATTCTGCGCGAATATAAACGAAACCTTCGTTTGCGCCGACAGCTTTGCCCGCCGTAATCATACCTTCTATTACGGAATGAGGATCGCCTTCTATAGTAGAACGATCCATGTAGGCTCCGGGGTCGCCTTCGTCGGCATTACAGATTATGTATTTAACATCGCTCTGCGCTTTTCGTGTAAGATCCCACTTTAGCCATGTCGGGAATCCTGCGCCGCCTCTTCCGCGCAAGCCGGAGTTTTTTACTTGTTCTATTGTCTGTTCCTGAGTCCATTCGAAAAGGACTTTTTCCATTCCGCTGTAACCTTCGCGGGCTATGTATTCGTCTATGCTTTCAGGATCTATAACGCCGCAGTTACGCAAAACAACACGGAATTGTTTTTGGTAGAATTCGATATCTTCCACTACATTGGCAACTTTTGCATGATCGTCCTGATACAGAAGTCTTTGTACTTCGCGCCCTTTAACGATATGCTCTGCAATAATATCTTTTGCATCGTCCGGAGTAACATCGACATAAAAAGAATCTTCCGGCAGAACTTTTACGATGGGTCCTCTTTCACAGAAACCGAAGCAGCCGGTTTTTACAATTTGAACTTGAGCGCTTACTCCGTGTTTTTCCGCTTCTGCGTTTAATTCCGTAAAAAGCTGTATTCCCTTATTGGATTCGCAGGCAGTACCGCTGCAAACAAGTATATAATGGTTATATGCCATCTTTAACCTCTCTTTAATTTATTTTAAGATGTCAACGGCAGGACGATCTAAAATATGACCGCTAAGAAGCTCTTTGCCGATTATATGCTTTTGAATAATTTCATTTGCGACATCGTTATTTACAGTACCATAGATAACCGCGGGCATTCCCGGAACCAGAATTTCTACAGTGGGCTCCGAATGACAAAGACCCATGCAGCCGGTTTGCCTTATCAATACAGAGTCTACAAGATTGTTTTTATCCAAACTTGCAATGAAAGTATCCAAGGTTGATTTTGCTCCCGCGGCAATACCGCAGGTTCCCATACCGACAATAATTTGAATTTCTTTGCCTTCGACTTCTCTTTTTCTTAAATCGCCTTTTTTAGCGTCTCTAAGTTTTCGTAAGTCGTCCAGACTCATCTTTGCCATACTTTATTCCTCCAATCCTCTTAAATAATCTCCAAGCATCACCAATGAGCTTGCATCTTCCAGATTGCCAATAGCGTCTACAAGTTCGGATTTTATAATCTCGTACTCGTCTTCCGTTTTTTTTCTGCGGATTATAATTTCCGCTTTACCGTTAAACATTAGTATCGATCTAAACATTCCCGGAATGTCGCCAACCGGGGGTATATCGACATTGCCGGAATCAAACCACGCGGCAACGGTAGTGCCCTTCCCTTTTTCGGACTTTATGTCCCAGCCGCCGCCCGATTGTCCGGCAGTCTGTATTAAAAACGGCAGCCCAAGCCCCACCTTGCGGTTAGGATGTTTAATGCCGTCGGTAACAAAGGGGTCTATAGCTCTTTTTAGCTCCTCCTCTGTCATTCCCTTTCCGTTATCTTTTACAAGGAAACGGAATTCCTTGTCGTTCTCGCTTACTTCAAGCTCTACCAATTCAGCATCTGCTTCAACGGCATTCTGTGTAATATCAGTTACCAGATCCGCCAATGTAAAATGCATTTATCTGCCTTAAACATTTCTATATTGATCTATAATACCGGGGAGCATATCCTTGGTAAGTTTACCAAAAGTATCGTTTCCTACGGTAAGAACAGGAGCAAGACCGCAGCAGCCTACACAGCGGACAGCTTCTACAGAAAATTGCCCGTCCGGGGTAACTTCGTCCGGCTGAATGCCCAGGATTTTGCGGGATTCGTCCAGGAAGTCCTGAGCGCCTTTTAAATAACAGGCGGTTCCCATACATACCGATATTTTATGCTTTCCGGGTTTGGTAAGTTTAAAAAAGGCGTAAAAAGTAACCACCCCATAGATACGGGCAAGGGGAATCCCTGTAAGTTCCGCTATGCGTTCCGCTACAGGACGGGCAATATACCCAAAATGCTCTTGGGTTTTGTGAAGAATCATTATAAGACTCCCCGGTTTTACCTTCCATTCCTCTATAAATGACAATAATTCCTTAGGAAAGATATAATCTTCTTGTGTTTTACAAGCGCAAGCCATGTGCCCCCCTGTTTATATTTATGATCTTTACAAGAGTATTCTACAGTTTTTTTTAAAAGTTGGCAAGGGGTAAAATTCCTCTCGACAAACAGGGTAATATAAGTGTAATATTAAGAAATGGGAGCGTCAAAGGTCGATACGGCTTTAATACAAAATACCGAGCTTTTCTCCAGCCTTTCGCAAAACGAGATCGATTTTGTAGTATCCCGATCCGGCGCAATCAGCCTGGCAAAAGGCGCACCCCTGTTTTCTTCCGGAGAAGAAGCAAAGCACTTTTACCTTTTAATTAAAGGAGCAATTAGAGTCTATAAGTCCAAGGATGATAACAGCGAAGAAGAACTGGCGGTATTTGCGACAGGCGATACAATCGGCGACTTCGACTTTGCGCGGGGAGCCAATTACGACGCCCATGCCGAAGCCGCCGAAGATTCCGAGCTTATTGTTTTTCCGGACATGAACCTTACAATGGAAGATCTTTCGGCGGAAAATTCCCGTGCAATTTGCAGTATCCTTCTTAATGCAATTATATTAATAACAGGGCGTATAAAAAGCACACGAAAACTTATTATGGAAAATATGAACTGGGTGCAGGAGCTTCACAGGCAGGCTTACGAAGATTCCGGTACGGGTCTTTGGAAACACACCCTTATTAGCGACGAAATTGTAAACATGATTAAAGAACCGACAGCCTTAATAATGTTAAAACCGGACAGATTTAAAATTTTGGTCGATTCGCGGGGTCATGCCGCAGGCGACGAAGCAATGGTAAAAATCGCGCTAATCCTAAAAAACATAACACGCATTACGGGGAATGGCTGGCCAATCCGCCTTAAAAGCAACGAGGTAGCAATTATTTTAAATAATTGTAATCATGCCCAAACGCGGGAAATTGCGGCAAGTCTGCAGAAACTTGTTGCCGATATAGAACCTGTTCCGGCAAAAGACGATATTCCCGAATTTAAATTTACCGCAACAATATCATGGTCTGTTTGGCCTAATGATGATCATGAATGGGAAAGTTTTTTCTCCGGTAATTACGCAAATCTGTTAAGCTCCTGGAAAAATGCCGGAGATACAATAGTCCAATACACAAAGACAGGAAATCCATGAAAGAAATCGATATTAATTCCATAAAAAATATAGATGCCTTATCCTCTTTTCCGCTTTTTGCAGAACTTAAAAAAAACGAGTTTGATATTGTAAAATATTTTCTTAAACCCATTTTAATAAACAAAACAGAATCAATTATTAACGAGGGCGACGAAGGGGAAGAAATGTTTATCTTCCTGTTTGGCGAATTAAGCGCATATATTATGCAGTCCGATGGAAACCAAAGAAAAGTATTTGATGTAAAACTTGGCGATTTTTTTGGAGAGATGTCCATAATTGCCCACGAACCGCGCTCTGCTACAATTACAGCAATAGTTGATTCTATCGTAATGAAGCTGCATAAAACGGATTTTTACAGAATAATTACCGAATACCCGGATGCCGGTTTTAAAATGCTAAAAACAATTTCCGGAACACAAAACCAATGGCTGGATCAATCTTCAAAATCCTACGGCGAGCTTATCCGGTGGGGCGAGGCGGCAAGAAAGCGCGCCATTACAGACGAGATGACAGGTTTATACAACCGGTATTTCCTGGAAGAATCAATAAAAAAACGCTTTGACAATAAATCCATGAATCTGCGCGTAATGACTATTTTAATGATGGATCTGGACAAGATTCACGGCATTAACGATAATCATGGAATAAAGGGCGGAGACTTAACAATTATTGCGGCGGCAAATATTATTAACGCGTGTGTCCGGCCCGGAGACATTCCGTCGCGGCTTTCCGGAGACGAATTTGCGGTTTTAATGCCGGACACCGATTTAGGAAACGCGGTTATAGTTGCAGAACGGATCAGGGAGCAGATCGAAAATAAAAAAATAGAAGTTCCCGCAAGCCCCGGCTCTGAAGAAACAACCCATATAAGCACCCGGACAAGTATTGGAGTTGCAATGGCTCCACTCCATGCAAATACCCTGGAAGGACTTATGGAAACTTCCGACGAAGCTTTACGCAAAGCAAAAGAATTGGGCAGAAACCGCGTAGAAATTTACAAAACAAACAATTAAACTTTTTTGGGAATCACAGTGCCGCTTCTTTTAATTTTTCGCCGATTGCTTCATCGATAAAGGCATTTATACTCTTGCCATACAGCTTTGCCTGTTTTGCAAGTTTGTAATGACGCTCTTTGCTTGTACGATAGGTGATACTGCCCTTAAAATCATTTATTTTTAGAGGTTCAGGGATTTCAAAATTATTTTTTAGGCTTGTTGTAATATAAGAAACATGAGCTTCTTTAAGATTGGCAAATACTTCCTCGCGAGTTTGTCCGCAGGTCATATTGCGTTCAAGCTCGGCAATACTGCCTAAAAAACATTCGTCAACATCAGACCATTCGATAATGTATGTATAAGGCAAACTTAAATAATAATCCAGCTTCTTCTTAGTCATTTTGATACCCCTCATTCTTTAATACTTCTTGTAATTTTTCCAACAAGTACGGTTTTAATGGGTTTTGAGTTAGTACAATTGTAACTGATTGACAGTTTGGTTTTCTGAAAGTCAGGTGCGAACCACTTGTCGGGGTTGATAAAAAACCAAGCCATTCAAGAATTTTCCTGGCTTCATCAGGGGTTACATCTGGTTTGCCTTCGAAAATTCGTTTTATCAGCTTATCGCGTTTGCCCATACTGCAATGATAGCACATTTGCTATCATTTGTCAATAAGTTATTTATCTACACTTTTTTGGCGGCAAGTTCGTTGCCCATTTCCCGTAACAAATACTTTTGCACCTTGCCGCTTTCTGTAAGCGGGTAACTGTCTACAAAGAATACATATTTGGGGGTTTTGTAACGGCCTATTTTGCCGCGGCAAAAATCGCGCACTTCTTCTTCTGTCATTTTTATATTTGGATGAAGAATAACAAATGCGCCTACTTCTTCGCCGTATTTTTCGCT
>JAITUR010000024.1 GCA_031286205.1 Treponema sp. | reverse complement strand
ATTGGAGGATAGAAAATGAAAAATGGAATTCACCCTAAGTATGAAATGACAAAAATCAGCTGTGCCTGCGGGAATGTAATAGAAACCCGTTCTACGATTAAGGACATTAAGGTAGAAATCTGCTCGAGCTGCCACCCCTTCTTTACCGGCAAGCAGAAACTGGTAGACACCGCAGGAAGAATCGAAAGGTTCAGGAAAAAATACAATATCAAAGAAGCATAAAACTATTACCCCGCCACGAATAAAAATGTCTTGGGTATTTTTCTGCCTTTAAAATCCTCGTCCGTCATTTTATCGGTTAAATCTGTAATACGAAGCCCGCTTAATCTGGGAGCCAGGCTCATATCTACCGCATAGTCAGTATCGAACGAATGTTTTACATTGATGCTAAGAAAGAGCTTGCCGCCTTTTGCAAGCAGGTAGATACATTGATTTACAAGGGTGTTCAGATCCCGTTTTAGATCAAAACTGCCCTCCATTTTTTTTGAATTGGAAAAAGCGGGCGGATCAAGGATTATAATATCCCAGCGGTTTCTTGCGGCTACGGATTTTTCCAGATATTTAAGAACATCTGCACGGATTAAGTTGTTTTTATCGGAGTGGAAGCCGTTAAGCAAAAAGTTTTCGCGTGCCCACTCAAGATATGTATTGGAAAGATCAACCGAGTCTGTCGATACCGCCCCGCCTGCCGCCGCATACACGGAAAAAGAGCAGGTATACGAAAACAGATTTAACACTCTTTTACCCTGAGATTCGGCACGGACAAGGGCGCGTAAAAGACGGCGGTCGGGAAAAAGCCCGGTATCTAAATAATCGGACAGATTCACTTTGAAGGATAATCCGCCTTCGTTTATTATTTTTTCGTAACGCATCCCTGCCAATTTTTCATATTGCAGCACTCCCCTCTGCCGCTGCCGTTGTTTTAGAAAGATACGCGAAGGATTTATGCCAAGCGCTTCTGACACGCTGTTTTTCATTACAGAAAGCCATTTTTCTTCTTCGGCTTCGTCTTTTTCGTAGGGGCGTTTGTAAAGGGCTCCCGCAATTGCAGCTTCGCTTATTTTTGCAGAGTCGCCGTAAAAATCCAGGACAAGGGGAATCTCCGGTATGTCACGGTCATACAGCCTGAACGCGCCTGTGCCGGTTCTTTGCGCCCATTTATTAAGATGGCGGAAGCGTTTTTGCAGTCTATTGGCAAGCATGACAGCCTGCTCTTGTGTTTTCATTTGTTAAATTATGTTACTCAAGATGTGTAATCATCTAATTCAGGCTAGTGCCATAGTTGCATTAATATCATCAACAGCAATTTTTTCTCTAATCAGCTCACCAATAATTTCTGTAGATGATTTATGGGTTTTTTCAGATTTGAGTCGCAGCCATGTTGCAGAAACAGCATCTAAAATTACAATTTCATTTTTATGTTTCATAAAAAAGCCATTTTTCCCGTCGCCGGATACTTTGGGCGGACTATGTGTCCACAACTCGTCAAGAGCATCATATTCTTCCTCTGTCATTGTTACCTCCTAATCAGCTCATAATATGAGTTCCTGCACTTCATTGCATGGAACACCTTAAACTTTTGCTCGTCAATTATATGATAGGCAATTTCCAATAAATTCAAATCGCGGTCAAACCCTAACAAAAGATGTTTATCATCGCCTGTGTCTTGAATTTCATCATAAACCGGATGAAGAATGGCATGGTGAATATCTTCCTCTTTAATTTTATGTTTAAACGCTGATTTTGTAAATTCAATAATTGCGTGGATCATCCGGTCTCCGTATTCTTATTCTAGTGTAAAATAACCAAAACTGTCAAGATATGCAGGTTTCAGAGTTTTTTCCTGAACCACAGCTTTGCTTATTTTTGCAGTCTATTGGCAAGCATGACAGCCTGCTCTTGTGTTTTCATTTGTTAAATTATGCCATATAGATAAAAAATAATAAATATTGTACTATGTTTAATAATGAAGTTATTACCACTTTTTTTACTGTTTTTCGTATTTATATTTTCTGCTTGTAATCGAGATAAAGTCGGCAGCGCAAGGAATTCTGCGGAAAACATTATCGACTTCCCGGATTCTGGTATTTCCGTTGAACCTGCAGAGGAAGAACAGGAAATGGAAGCTATCGAAAAAAAATCATTCGATTACAATAAAATTTTAACAGGGGATTTATCTGATTTTATTGGATATTGGGTAAATAACAATAACGAAAAAAGAGATCTTGTCCCAAGTGGATTATTTGGCGGCGGCGTTCAGGCTCATGGTTTTGAAAAAACTAAAAGAGGTTCGTATTTTTGGAATGTAACGGCTGATATGGGCGGCTTTGGTGTAGAGCTATTTCCTATCGGAGTTGAAGCCGTGGGTGCTCGCGGTATAGTTCCAACTGATACAACAAAAGTTCGTATGCATTCAGGGCATGAACCGCCGTTCGAAGCAGACCAAATTTTTTATTTAGAGATTGCAGAATACTATACTCTGGCAAACGGCACTATGGCAGACACAAGGATTCCCAAATATGCCGCCAATTTAATAATAAAGCGCTTCGAAGCTATAGAGAATGGGGATATAGCTGCTTTTAGATCTACTTTACCGGAACCCGGAGATGCCCCGGATATATACAGGAATCTTCTACACATATATTTAAATTTTGCAGATTTTTTTGATGTCGATTACGATGCTTTTACCTATGCGGTTGCCGAAGCGGATGGGTTGGACGAAATTATGCATACAGCATTTTCCCGCAATTTTCCTTTAAAAAGCAGAAATACCGGACAAGTAATTAAAAAAATAGAATTTGCATTTATAGATAATTTTAGATCAACTAATAATCAATTGGTAAGAGTGATAACAACAAACAATAAAAAAGAAGAAGTAATTTATTATTTAACTTTTTACGGCAACGAAGATTTTGCGGAAATAGGTACACATTTTTAAATCATTTCCATCTTGCTTTATACGCCTTTTTATTATATGGTTTAGATTATGACTAATGTACAAAAATACCAAGTAGTAGTATAATATAAATATGATTGATTTAAGCCGCGAAGAAAAATTAAGGTTTATGCGTTCTCTTAATTGGGATTACCTGGACAAGCATGAAGATATGCTTGCGGTAATAGAAGGACAGCTGGAAACTTCCGGAACTTTTACACGGGACAAACTTTTTGTCCGTTCGCTGGAACGGCTTCCCTGGCATTATGTAGTAGCTCTTTGGGGAGTAGAAACTATCAAGGAATTATATACACCGGAAATTGCAAAACGCATATGGCCAAAAGACAGGAGGTATCATTTTGATTTTGCCCTCGCAGTATTACGAAGAGAAACTTTACCCGCTGCAAGATGGGGTGATGAACACTATAAGCAAATGTGGCGTCCAGTTTTTTCTAACAGGTGGTACAGCACTAAGCAGAGCTTATTATAATCATCGTTATTCCGATGATCTTGATTTTTTTGTTAATAATGACAATGAATATTTAAATCAGGTAAAAGAAGTTTTTGTTAAATTAAAGGAAGATGGTTTTTTTTGGGATACGGATAAAGACTTCGTAAGCGGAGAAACCTTTACCAGTATAAAGATAGGCTGGGATAAATCAGATGTTTTATTAAAACTTGATTTTATTAATGATGTAGCATCTCATTTTGGAGAAATAATTAAAACACCTCTTTTTTTTCGTATTGATTCAATCAGGAATATTTTATCCAATAAAATAACCTGCCTGTTCCGTTTTGCCGCTAAGGATATAGCGGACCTTCGTGAAATAGCCCTTCGTACAAAAGTGGACTGGTCGCAGACAATTCGCGATGCACGGCACAAAGAAGCCGGGATTGAAATACCTGTTATTTGTGACATTCTTCAAGGTTTTCCCCAAAGCGAATTCGAAACAATCGCCTGGGTAAAAAAACCTGATTGGGAAGAATTTCGCAGCGACATTGACAGAATTATTTACGAAATAATAAGCGGGGAAACATTGTAAAGTAAACATGGGCTACTCTTGTGTCTTTATTTGTTAAATTATACTATAAAATATGGCGATAGATATAAATCCAATAGAGAACCATAGGGAACGCGAAAAGGGCGTACTTGTCTACCCGGTTTATTCCCGCCGCTCCGAAGGGCTTTCTATAGGAATAAATCTTTACCCCGATATTAAACAATGTTCTTTTGACTGCCCCTACTGCGAAGTTTTTCCGTTCTCCAATAATGCCACATTTTCTATACAGCAAATGAAAAAAGACTTACGCAGCGCAATTTCTTCTGCACAGAAAGAAAATATACCTATTAAAGATATTTGTTTTTCCGGCAATGGAGAGCCGACACTTTCCCCTGATTTTCCCGATGCGCTGTTACTGGCGGAAACTGTCCGCGCAGAAATGGCTCCGTCGGCGCAGTTAGTGTTAATTACAAATGGCACAGGGCTTTTACAACCGCAGATTTTTTCCATATTAAAAGATTTAGCTTTAAGAGCGGAAAGATTTGACATCTGGCTTAAACTGGATGCAGGAACCCCTGAATGGTACAAAAAAATAAACCGCTCCAATATCCCGTTAGAAAAACTTACGGAAAAAATACACGAATTTGCCGCCAGCGCTCCTGTAACAATCCAAACCATGTTATGTAAAATTAACGATACTCCCCCTCCGCCGGAAGAAGCGGAAGCCTGGGAGGCGCTGGTTTGCAAGTTAGCTGTAAACGGCAATATTCGCAAGGTGCAGATTTACGGCAAAGCCCGCCCCGCCCCCGAAGACCCGTTGGCTTCGAAGCTGGACACAGATTACCTTGAACAGCGGGCTGCCTCGCTTCGCCGCGCTCTTGCGGCTTCCGCACATACGCCGATGGTGGATATTTATTTGTAGTGGAGTTGTTTATCAATATATAGGCTTTCAATAATCTGTCAGCTTAATTTAACACCCCATCTCCCGCAACATGGATATTTGGCAACCAAAAGATAAGATAAATGAAATACTGGAGAAAGAGGAGGGCATTTTTATGGCGAATCAGGTATTAAATTCAATAAGCCGGGACGAAGAAGAACGCGCCCGAATCATGAGCGATGAAAAAATCCTTTTAGAACACGGAGAATGTTTAGAGTGGACTAATATCCAAACTAAAAAAACTCCGTGCCTCTGTGCGAGAAAGTTTCCCTACCAAATATCCCAAGTTCCTTGTTGTGACGCAATTCCACCGCCGTTTGTATCGATGGTCATCTTTAATGTTTCCGCGCTTGTAACGGTAGTTTCTCGGTATGCTAAACTTTCAACCAAAACAGCATATTCTGTATTTGCCTTATTGCCGTCAGTGCCGTAGATTACCCCGCCGGGGTTTTTTGCAAAGACAGCGTTTGGACCACCTACAAAAACGCCTGTATCGTCATTCCCGTATATTTCGCCTCCGTCCATTGTGAATTTACCACTCCAACTATATACACCATAAAAAGAATTCCCGTAGATTTTACCGCCGTGCATAATGAATTCACTTTCGTTATCAATAAATACACCACAAAAAGAATTCCCGTATATTTCACCGTCATGCATGATAAATTCACTTTCGTCATTAATAATTACACCATTTTGAGTCTCGTAGATTTTACCGCCGTGCATGATGAATTCACTTCCGCTAAGAGTTACACTTTCATGAACATTCTCGTAGATTTCGCCGCCGTGCATTGTAAATTTACCTTCGTCGTAAATAAGTACACCACTATCATTCCCGTATATTTCGCCGTTGTGCATGATGAATTCACCTCCGTCGGAAATACTTACACCGATCATTGCTCCTCCGGTAATAACCGCGCCTTCTTTCATTTCAAAAGTAGAAGAACTTTCTACTACAGCGAACATAGAAATATCTGAAGACAGGATAATATTCCGTAAAATAACTTTTTCATTGTTTATTATTTGTAAGATAACATAGTTACTTTCGATTTTAACCTTTGTCGCCCCAATTGCTCCGCGAAGAGAAATAGCTATCCCGGAACCGTCATCAACACCTAACCCCAGCATATCGTTAGAAAGATCAAGGTCTGTGGTAATAAGTACCGCATAGTTCCCCGACGCAAGACTATCATCAGTCCAGAATTCATACAAGTCGATTGCATTATTGAATGAGCGTATTCCGCCTATAGGCAGGTTAGTCCCAAAGTCAATATCGAATTGACGGGCAGAGCCTTGGGTTTTACTGCAAATAGTACAAGTTTGAATTTCAGAACCAAAAGCCGCTATAGTAGCCTGGGTTGTCGTTTTATACTCGAATTGACAAGTATGTTCTTCGCATCCTGTAAAGGCAAGTCCAAATACCAGCAATCCAGCCAGTATTCCGTGTAAAATTTTCTTTTTCATTTAATTCTCCTAAATTATTTTTTTTCTAAACTACAGTCGAAAAAAATATAAAATCACATAGATACACCTGTTCCTATGGAAAAAACATGAAAATCACGGTTTTCCCGGTAATCTTTGAGAATCTTATATTTAATTGCATTTTCTGCAAGCTTAGAATATTTACATGGGGGGGGGGGGTAGTATTGATTTCTGAAAATTTTCCGCAGACAGCGGTTGTTTGGGAGAAAGTTTTTTGTCTGATGTTAATGTTCATGGTGTAAATATAGCATATCTTTGGAGTAATTGTCTACGGGTCTAGAAGTTAGTTATTTAACGCGGAAATCGCAGAGGAAGCACGGAAAGGCACGGAATTTTTTAGGAATTTGCTCAATATATTTTCCTTGTACTTTAGATACGCTTGTTAATGCTGAGGGGAAAATGAGACGGCAATTCTAGAGGTTAGATGTTGGAAATTAGAAGTTAGATCTAACCTCCAACCTCTAATTTCTAACTTCTAGAAGGCTCATTTTCCCCTCAGCTAAAGGATAGATTATGGGATAACAATACACCCAGAATTCCGCATTAAATTCCGCGTTCTCCGTGTCCCTTCTGCGCCTTTAGCGTTAAAAAACCGATCTTTTTTACAAATTCGTCAAAATTCTTCCCTCATCAGTCAAGCAAAACGGCTAGTTCGCGCCATATATAGGTGAGCCTTTTTTGGGCTCGGGAATACTTTATATGGAGTTTTACATGAATGTAAACAAAAACCACAAAAGCAGCGTTTTCTCGCTGTTGTTCGGCAACCCCGATATTCTTCGGGAATTGTACTCGGCTATCGAAGGGGTGGAATTACCGCCGGATATACCCATCGATATTAACACACTTTCCGATGTCCTCTACAAGGGAAAGATTAATGACCTATCGTTTTTGATAGATAATCGCTTGATAGTTTTAATTGAGCATCAGTCAACCATTAACGAGAATATGCCCATAAGATTGTTAATCTATGTTTCAGATGTTTATAAAAGAATTATAAACCGCAGGGATATGTTTCTGGAAAAACTTGTTAAGATACCAATGCCTGAATTTATAGTCCTTTATAATGGAAATAAACCCTATGATGATTACAAGGAGCTAAAACTTTCCGACGCTTTCAAGGACATAGAGGGATTAAAAGTTGATAAATCGACGATTGATAAATCGCCCCCGCCGCTGGAATTGACAGCGAAAGTTTACAACATAAACAAAGGGCATAATCCCCAAATGTTGGAAAAAAGCAAAACCCTTGAGGGCTACAGTATATTTATAGGTAAAATTAAAGAGCTAAAGGCGAATAATTTAAGTCTTGATGAATCGATAAGATCCGCTGTAAGATATTGTTTAGAGAACGATGTTTTAACAGACTTTTTAAGAGCCCACGAAGGAGAGGTGGTAGATATGATATTAGAAGATTTAACTATGGACGAATGGATGGACTTGCGCTACGAGGAAGGCTTGGAACAAGGTATGCAAGAAAACTCAAAACAAGTTGCCCGGAACTCTCTGGAAGCGGGTTTGCCGATTGAGGTTATCCAAAAAATTACTGGATTATCAACTGAAACAATACAAAGTTTGTGATTAGGGCGTTAAAAACCGATCTTTAACCTGCAGCCTCTACAACATTCTGCAGTAACATTGCGATTGTCATTGGTCCTACTCCGCCGGGGACGGGGGTAAAAAACGAGGCTTTTTCCGCTGCGGCAGGGTCTACATCTCCACAAAGACGGTAACCTTTTTTTGCGGCAGTGTCGTTTACGCGGTTTATTCCTACATCAATTACAACAGCGCCGTCTTTTACCATTTCCGGTTTTATAAACTCCGGCACTCCCGCGGCGGCGATTAAAATATCCGCCTGCAAAGTGTGAGATACCATATCCTTTGTACCTGTATGGCAAATTGTAACAGTAGCATTGTACTCTTTGCGAATTAAAAGATTGGCAAGAGGCTTCCCTACAATATTTGATCTTCCAACCACTACAACTTTTGCTCCGGCTGTAGGAATATTGTATTCTTTTAACAGCATAAGAACACCATGCGGAGTACACGGCAAAAATCCCTTTTTCCCCAATACCATATTTCCAACCGAAACAGGATGAAAACAATCAACATCTTTTTTGGGATCTATCGCGCTGATAATATTTTCTTCGTTAATATGTTTGGGCAAAGGAAGCTGCACAAGAATACCGTGGATTTTATCGTCCTTATTAAGATCGGTAATAAGCGTAAGAAGTTCCGCCTCGCTTGTATTTGCAGGCAGTCTAATATCGCGGCTTTCCATTGACGCTTCGTGCAGAGCTTTTTCTTTGGAGTTTACATAAGACAGGCTTGCGGGATCTTCGCCAACCAGCACTACTGCCAAACAGGGAATAATACCCTTTTTACGCAATGTTTCGCTTTTTATTTTTATACCTTCTCTAATTTTTACGCCTAATTCTTTTCCATTCATTATAACTGCCATTTTATCCTCCTAATTTTACTTCCAAAGGAATGATCAACATAAACCTTCCTGCTTGTACTGTTATTTTAAAAACATCATCTATTGCTATATTACACAATCCAAAAAAACCGCGGTTCCATTTTATATTATCCAGCGGCCACTTTAATCTTTCGCTTGTTACTTCCCATTTGTTATCGCCAAGCGGAAAAACAGAAACAGTTTCTCCTGCATCTACAGAAAAATGATGCTCTCCCTTTTCCAGGCAATAAATATCTTCTTTATCTGTAATCCAGCGGCAAGGAAAAATATCCCTTTCAAATAAAGAACGAATCCCAAAAAGATGATCCAGCCTGCCCCCTCCTCCGCCAATTATCCATATCTTTTGGCATCCCTTTTTAATTACTTCCTGCATGGCAAGCTCTGTATCGGTATAGTCCTTGGCAGTGGGATAACGGATAATACTATCTTTAGGGTATCGATCCAAAAGCTGTGTGTCTACAGAATCCATATCCCCAACTATAATATTAGGCCAAAAGCCCGCTCTTTCTGCAAGGGCAAGACCTGAGTCGGCGGCAACTATGAATGATTCTTCTATACCGTCAAGGTTGCGCTTAATAGTCTCCGGTTCCGGGCCTTCTCCGCCTGTAAAGATAATGCCTGTCAGCTTACTCCTCCATAAATACTGATAAAATCCAGCAAATCAATTATACTTTATTGGAAAGGAAATTACTATTGATAAAAATCGATCCTATTCTTAAAGAAATTGCCTCTATCTTTAACACAAACGGAAAAGAAATCTATCTTGTGGGCGGGGCTGTGCGCGATATGTTAATGGGAAAAAAAATCCACGATTGGGATTTAGCGTCTTCCGCTCTTCCCGGCGAAGTTGCTGCCATTGTAAGAAAAGCGGGCGGCAAGGTTATTCCAACGGGTATAAAACACGGCACTGTAACTGTCATTTATAAAAAACACAGCGCAGAGGTTACCACTTTTAGAACAGAGTCCGATTATACCGACGGGCGCAGACCGGACAGCGTATCCTATGCCGCCACTATCCAGGAAGATCTTTCCCGCCGCGATTTTACAATGAACGCCATTGCCCTTGGACTGCCTGCCGGAAAAATTGTTGACCCATTCGGCGGAGAAGCGGATAGTAAGGCAAAAATTATTCGCTGTGTGGGCAATGCAAACGAGCGATTTTCAGAAGACGGTTTACGCCCATTGCGCGCAGTTCGCTTTGCCGCCCAGCTTGGTTTTACAATTGATAACAATACCTTAAACGCAATCTCCGGGGTTTTACCTGTTTGCGCAAAAGTTTCATGGGAAAGAGTGCGCGACGAAATTAATAAAATACTTGCAAGTAATCAGCCTTCTATTGCGTTTCGTCTAATGGAGCAGACAGGACTCCTTGAACTTTTCCTTGGCGAACTTTCCGCCTGTCGCAATATTGAACAAAAAGGTTTCCATGAATTTGATGTATTGGATCATTCGCTTTTGGCTTGCGACTATGCCGCTGCTAAAAATTATTCGCACGAACTAAGGCTTGCGGCATTATTGCACGACATAGGAAAACCATCGGTGCGAGAAATGGGAAAAGAAGGTGTATGGACTTTTTACCGCCACGAAGAAAAATCGGAGATTATGGCGCGAAAATTATTACGGCGATTGCGTTATTCCAATGCAATAATAGAAAAAACCTGCCACTTAATAAAAGAACATATGTTTATTTACACGCCTGATTGGTCGAATTCGGCAGTACGGCGTTTTATCGCGCGTGTAGGAGAATCTTACTTGGACGATATTTACAAACTGCGCCATGCGGATGTTTTTGGTTTTGCCGGCAAAGAACAAAACCACAATTATAAAACACAAAACTGTTCGCTTTTACAATTAATTGATAGAGTGGATAAAGCCATTTTGCAGGATCAAGCCTTTACAATAAAAGACCTTGCGGTAAATGGAAGCGACCTTATAAAAATCGGCATACCTGCGGGAAAAACACTCGGCATAATTCTAAAAGAACTTTTAGAAACCGTGCTGGATGATCCCAAACAAAATACACGGGAAACATTGCTAAAAATAGCGCAGGGTTATAGCGAAAAGCTTTATCATTAATCTCGTACAAAGGCGGGCGGTAAAAACTAGTAGTAAGTTATTCGATAATCGCCTTTAACCTTAAACCCCAGCCTGATATATAATTTGCGGGCGGGAATATTATTTTTCTTTACAAAAAGGGTTATACCTTTGCCCTCGTTAATAAGAGAGGTTATAAATTCCCGCACCATGTGTTTTGCTATTCCTCTGCCCCGATACTCGGGAAGCACATAAACGCCGCCTATCTGGTATCGTGTAAAAGAAACCGCATTTACAATAATTTTTCCTACAATGCTGCCGTCTAATTTTGCAGCCAATATTTTTCCGCAAGTAATAAAATTAATAAGAGCCGCCCTTCCCGCTGCCGGGCTGAATACAGAACCTTTCGGCAAAACCTCTTCTTCTTCGTAACCCTTTCTTAAAGGCAATAGTTCGTCTAAATCTTTAAGACCCGGCACACACAAAACAAGATTGGAAAAATTATTTCCCGACTCCAATGGCAAGTGGTCAAGAGACATAAGATCGTAATTATATGTATCGATACTATACTTCCTGATTTTTTCCAATTCCTTTTCTACAACAAGGACTTCTTCTTTTATTCCCTGCACAGAATGTATTTTTTTTTGGAAAATACTTTTTAGAAATGTTAACTGTGGAATTTCCCTTAAACCGCACAATACAGGTATTAAAGTGCTCCTAGAGTGAATAATTAACGCACACGGTAAATTATCCTTTCCGCACAGCATCCAGATATTGTCCCTTTCGGATACCATAGATAAAAATCGGCTGCATGCGTTTACATAATTATCCTCTATATCGCGCAGCATATCTTCTATTTTAGGAATATCTTTATTTTTTATTTTTTTCCATTTAATCATACGGAAGAATTCCCTGCGAGGGGATTCTGCCGGTTATTACGGAAAAACCTGCGGCAAAAGATTCCGGAGCATAACTATAAACGGCAATTGCCCCCGTAACCCACGAAACATTTTCTAAATGCACAGGACTAAGAACAGAAAAAACAATTACTCTTTTATTTAATTGCTGAAGATTTCTTAACATAGGCAGATCGTTTTCGTCGGCAAGGCAAAAAATAATTGTATCCGCATTGCGGGCATACGGTAAAATAGTGTCAGGATCTGATTGTATATTATACAGATATGTTCTTGCATCGGGGTACGCTCTTCTTCCAAAATTAAAAAAATCCCTGTATCGTCCTGTTAAAAGAACCCTTCCCGCGTTTTCCGGCGTTAGCGGAAACAAAGATGAAGGCGGATTTGGTTTTACGATTGTCGCGCTCCTGGAAGCCAAATTAAGAAAAAACGCAGACCCTTCCGGATCCGGTATTTCTCTTTGCACCCTTGCCAAATTCGGGATATACGGAACTCGTTTATCTCCGCGAAGGTATCGTAATTTTAACTCCAGCACCCTTCTTGCGCTGGCTCTGACTGTACGCCGAAAATCCGGCTCTGTTCTCATTGAATTTAATAAATATGTCCAAATAGAATCGTTTAAAAATGGGGTCGAGGAAAACATTAAAATATCATTGCCTGCGCTAAGCGCCTGCTTTGCAGTAAGCGAAAGAGATCCAAGATACACGGTAGCGCCAACCATCATTAAATCGTCTGTAATTACTACCCCGTTAAACCCCATTCTTTTTCGTAAAACTTCCGTTAAAAAAAACCGGGAAAGAGACGCAGGGGTATTTCCGCCTTCTGTCAGAGGAAAAGCAAGATGTCCGCTCATAATTACAGGCACTCCTTCTGCAATCATCATTCTGTATGGAAGAAGCTCTCTGTCCCAAAGAGTTTCGTAAGGTATATTAATTCTTGGCAAAACACCGTGGGAGTCCAATGCCGTATCTCCATGACCGGGAAAATGTTTTGCGGTAGGTATAACGCCTGTATCAAGCTGCCCTCTTGCAAAAGCGGCGCCAAGAATTCCCGCCCTTACAGGATTGTCTCCAAAAGCGCGTGGTCCTATTAATGTAGAATTTCTATTTGTAAAAAGATCGATAGCAGGCGCAAAGTTCATGTTAATTCCAAGAAGCGACATTTCTTTTCCGATATAATAACCGGAAAGATAAGAGTCGCGCGGATAACCGGACGCTCCAATTGCCATATTGCCCGGAGTTTCGCTTGTACTTCCTCTTACATGGCGAACCCATCCGCCTTCCTGATCCGTTGCAACAAGAAGCGGTATATTAAACGCACCCCGTAAACTTGCCTGCTGAAGTTCTCCCACAGTTCTTGCAAGTTTTTGAGTATCGGAAGTATTCCAGCCAAATATTTTTACGCCGCCAATGCCTCTTCTTGTTATCCAATCCATAATAAGCGGCGACGGTTCTTCGCCCACCCAGCCAAACATAAACACCTGCGCAAGAGCTTGTTCGTCTGTCATTGCATTTTCGATCTTTGCAGCCAGTTCTTCGGGAGTACCTGAATCGTTAAAACTTAAGGAAAAAACCGGAAAAGAAAAAAGGAAATACATAGAAAGAAATATTAAAATCGATCGGAAAATTTTCATTCCCTGTATCCTTCTATGTTAAGCAATTCTATCTATAAATGCTGCTGCATTATGAGCGGCAACGGCTCCGTCTGCGGCTGCTGTTAAAACCTGCCTGAATGCGCCCGAATGAATATCTCCTGCGGCAAAAAGCCCCGGCACATTTGTTGACATTTTTCGGTCTGTAATAATATAGCCATCGTCGTCTAATGCCGCTAAATTTTTTACAAGCATCGACTGCGGTACGGTTCCAACAGAAATAAATACGGCATCTGCCTCTTCTTCGGTAATTGCTCCTGTAACAGTGTCCGCCAAAACAACGGATTTAACCTTTAATTCGCCTTTTACTTCCAATATTACCGTATTAAAACGCACTTTTATATTTGGATTGGCAAGGGTTCTTTCTACCAGCGCTTTTTGCGCACGGAAGGCATCTCTGCGGTGAACAATCGTTACTTTGTCCGACAAGCGGGAAAGAAAGCGCGCTTCGTCACAGGCGGCATCTCCTCCTCCGGCGACAATAATGTGTTTTTCTTTGTAAAAACTGCCGTCGCAAGTGGCGCAGTAAGACACTCCCTTTCCGGAAAATTCATTTTCGCCGGGAATACCCAGTAAACGCGGTTTGGAACCGGTTGCTACAATAACAGCTTTTGCGGTATACGAGCTGCCGTCGGAAAGACTTACCAAAAAATTATTGTTTTCTTTTTTTACCGAGCTTACTTCGCCTGTAATAAAAGACGCGCCAAAGTCTTGGGCTTGTTTATGTAAATCCATTGCAAAATCATAACCCGATTTAGGCGGCTGCCCCACATTACCGGGATAATTTTCCAAAATATCAATAACCAAAGCCTGCCCGCCCGGAGCAAGAAGTTCTATAACAAGGACTTTTAGATTTGCCCTTGCACCGTATTGCGCTGCTGTTAACCCCGCAGGACCCGCACCTATAATAAGAAGATCAATTTCCATAGTTATAACATACTATAATATGAGCGGGTTTTCGTCAATTACAGTTTGCCTGCCTTTTTACAGACCGAACCGAAAATAGTGGTTAATTACTGTGATTGACGAACGGAGCGAAACCGCGGCCGTGCTTGCACGGGCTTGGTTGAGCGAGTGAGGAAACGAGGGGTATGATACCCTTCATTTATAATAATTAATCAAACAACCGTCTATCAAAATTTGCCTTTCCGCATCGGTAAGCTCGCCCAATGTTGTCGTAATTTCGGTTATTTTATCGCCCAATACAAAGCCTTTAATTTGATCCGTCTTTTCTTGCACCGCTTTTTTAATACCGGGGAAAAATATAAAATCGCCGTTTGCAAAAGCGGTTTCTTCCTTTACAAGAAAGGGCAATATTCCCCAATTTATAAGGTTAGACCGGTAACGCTTTGTAGCATATTCCAGGGCAAGGTTTGCGGATGCGCCAAGGACACGCTGGCACGAAGCTGCCTGCTCTCTTGCCGAACCATCGCCGGGCTTTTTTGCAAAAATAACACTGCCAATTCCAAAATCTTTACTTGACATATCCGCACAGCCGGGAACGCTTTTTATTTTTTC
>JAITUR010000064.1 GCA_031286205.1 Treponema sp. | reverse complement strand
TCGGCGATCTTTTGTCCGCGAATAACTTTATCGCCAATATTTACGACAGGTTTATTCGGCGCGCCTAAATGTTGATTTATGGGAATTATTACCTGTTTAATGGAAGGAACGGTTTCTATCGGCTTGCCTTCTGTAGCGTGTTTTTTTTCGGCAAGTTTTATTCCGCGCCTAAATGTTTTGTTAGCCATAAGTAATGATTATAGGGTATCTTGCCGATTATCGCAAGCCGAAAAACGGTCATATTACTCTTATTATTAGGTTGTAGTTCTTAATACCTTATTGGATTTAAACAAGCAGAAATATCATCAATGAAATTATATATTGGAGTTAACAATAAAGATGAAAGCAGAATAAGTTAATTTTCAGAAAAGAGAGTGTAAAAAACCAGCTCCCCCTGCCCTTGTACATGGCTATGTTTTTTAAGGTTAAATAACAATTTAATAAAACACAATTCTGTATGTGCCGCTTGACGAATCGTTGTATCCTCGTACTTCTATGATGTGTTCAGTGTTTGGAGAAAATTCTGCCTGTCCGCCTTCGCCACTCTGAATATTCAGCGGATTTCTTTTGTTGCTTCGATGATTTCTGTTAACCATTCTGTGCAAGTTTCGACCGGCATTGCCGCTGTCTTGCATACCAATTAAATATTGCCCCCAGTTGTCGCCCCTTACACCGACTATTATATCAACCAAATCACTATTAGTATCATAGTCGTCCCAAGCGATAAAATATTCCGCATCACCTCTTAATTGAATACGGTATGTATGTACCGCACCGGGTGTCATGGTGGCTGTAAAAACCTGGCCTTGAGTTAGTGTCTGGGGTTGGGTTGATTGTCCGGCAACTACAGAAATTCCTGCAACAAACAGTATCAACACAATTAAAAATATCTTTTTCATATTACCATCCTGTTTATTAACCTTTTCCATTCAGGTTAATTATAATTTTTTCCAGTATACCGCATTTTTAGTTATTTTATCAACTATTGCCAAGCAGCTTCTTAATTTCTGCGGAGGTAATTTCGCGGCTTAGGACATTTTTTCTGTTATTATCCACAAAGTCCAATACCAGCGACTGTTTTACCATTCCTAAAATTGTCAAAATATCCGGGGGAATAGTGTCGGCTGTTATTCCAAATTCTTCGAAAAGTTCTTCGTTGGTTTTTTCTGCATAACTTGCAATTTCTTCGCTCGAAACAACATTGTTATTAACGGAAAATTCTGCCTGAAGACCTCCTCCTTTAATTGTCCTAATCGAATTAAATCTAATGGAATCGTTGGTTATAGATTCTGCAAAAAAAGATGAAATTACCGTATTAATTTCTTGGTTAAAGTTGTCAACAACAAGCTCAAGAGCCTTTCCGGTAATTTTTCCAAAATTCGCGCAGATTATTATTGCGGCTATTATTAATATGGTTGTTATGCATACACAAATAATCGAATAAACACGATACACTATTTTCAATACATTCTTAAACTTCTCCATAACATTCTCCTTATAAATATTGCTAAGATTATTTTAATTATTATAAGAATAAAAAATTATATTATCAAGTGGAATTACATACTAAAAAGAGATTTCTAATACTACTTCTATTAATTTTTCTTTATCTATACCCCAGTTTTTTCCAAAACGGGAAAAAAGCGTATCTGAAAGTTTCATGAAGTTGTTAAATGTTTCTTTTTTTTGAGGAAAATCTGTATCGAACAAACCCCGGTTTACGATTATTTCCCAAAAACGGGCAAAATTTTTTAGGCGGGAAATATCATCGGCGCTCATGGCGGAGGTTTCTATAACTTCATATGGCGGCTCCGAATTATATCGCATACCCCACTCCTTATTATGGCGGGCTATTGGAGCGCCGGGGAGTTGTTTAAGTATGCCCAACTGAATTTCTGTCCGCCCCTGTCCGCCTTCCAGCGCAGCTAAAAGCAAATTAAAGCCATTACCAAAGGATTCTATATTCTCGCCGGGCAAACCTGCAATAAGATCTGCGTGTATAATAGCGTTGGTTTTTTCGCACAGAAAACGCAGCGGCTCCAGTATTTTATCAGGCTGCCCGGTCTGCCTTTCAGATAGTCCTGCCTGCCTCCCAGGCAGCCCAATCCGTGCGGCAGCTTCGGGGGTCAGCGTTTGAATGCCAATTTCCAGCCGCAGGCTGCCTGGCGGAAAGCGGGTAAGCGTTTCGCGTAATTCAGGCGTAAAGAGGATTGGAACCATTTCAAAGTGTACGGTAAATGTCCGCTCTTTAAGTTTTTCCAGAAAAAAAATCATTATAACTATTGCCCGTTTAATGTTTGCGTTAAATGTTCTGTCTAAAAATTTAAAAGTTTTTACACCGCGCATTATTAATGCGTCCATCTCTGCAAAAAAGGGCTCCAGAGGAAACTCTCGTACGGAATGTGCATCCGCTGCGCTTAAGCAAAATTCGCAATTAAACGGACAACCTCTGCTTGCTTCTACATATATCAGTTTTCGCGCAACATCTTCGTCCGTGTAAAGATGATACGCACTTTTTATCTCGTTAACATTTACATTTTCTGCAAGAATAAACTTTGGCGGCTTCTCTCCATTCAGAAATTTCTCGCATAATTCTCTAAAAACGATTTCTCCTTCGCCCCGAATTACATAATCGGCATATTGGAAAATCTCGGCATCTTCCGGTAAATGGGAAACTTCAGGACCGCCAAGTACAATTACAGGCTGCAAAGAATTATGCTCGTTAATTTTGCCCTTTTTTACCCAAACTTTTTTTAATTCTTTTAGCAGATCCAAAGTTGCGGTATGATTCCATATCGAAACAGAAAAACCTAAAATTTGCGGATGCCCGGAAGATAGCGCATCGATCTTTTCCTGCAAAGGCTGGCGCAGGGCAAACTCGATTATCTCGCATCGATCTTCCAGTTTTCCAAGATTTGCTTTAAGCAAACGAAGGGCAAGCGAAGGATGAATCCATTTTGCGTTTATTGTTGTAAGTAATATATCTTTCATTTAAGGAGTAAATAATCCAACGGTTCCCGTTTTCCATTCTTCCCGGGCTTCCATTACAAGGCTTTCAACTTCATGCCAATTATTTGCCCTTGGACCGGGAAGATCAAGATTTGTAGAATTGCTAAACACAATGGTATTACAGCCAAGTTTGCGCAGGTTGGTAATATTTTCAGGAGAATCATCGATATAGACATGAGCGCCAACCGCTCCCTTGTCTTTCATAAAACAAATATCCCAATAAGGAATATCGTTTTTATCCAGCCAGTCAACTGTCTGCGTAACAGTAGTACGATGAAAAAATTTTAGAAAAAGCCTGTGCGTAATTATACGAATGCGAATTCCTTTGTTGGACAACTTCCGCAGTATAGCAGGCGCATTCTTAATAGGCTCCATATCACGAAAAATATTTCGCTGAGTTACCGCATAACGGTGCAGGCGATCGTAGCCGCCGAAATCATCAAGCCCCCATTCGTTAAGTCCAAAGGAAACATCAGTTGTAAGAGATTCGACAGGTTTGCCAAGCCAGTCGGCGGCTATATTGCGGACTGCTCCGTAAAAATCGCCGACTACTCCGTCAAGATCGACTCCAAAAATAAAACTGCTGTTATCCATTGATATACCTCTAGGTTTCCCCGGCTATTGCTTATCTTTCGACATTAATATTACCATGCTTCGAGCTTTTACAGGATACGCATCCTGAAAAATAAGTTTTTCTTCCTCGCCCGGCAGTAATATATCGTTAGGTGAATGTAATCCTGTGTCAACAACGCGATACCATTCTTTTTTTGCAGGATGCCCCGCCAATTTAAACGGCTGAACATCTATACTGGAATTAAACATTATAAAAAAGTCATTGTCATCTCTGTCTGCCAATGTTTCCGCCTTGCAGCCGTCAATGCGCAGGGCAAGCGTATAATTTATTTTTTCCCAATCGGGAGCATTGCCTTTTTCGTCGTACCAGCTAATGTCGGGAATTGCATTATAATTTCCGCCTCTTCCTGTATAAAATTCAGGTCGCAAAAAACACGGGTGCCGCAGACGGAAAGCTATCATTTCCTTTACAAATCTGTAAAGCTCTTTATTGTGTTCCAGGAATGTCCAGTTGTACCACGAAATTTCGTTATCCTGGCAATATGCATTGTTGTTGCCTCTTTGAGTGCGCCCAAATTCATCGCCGCCAAGAAGCATAGGTGTTCCAAGAGAAACCATTAATGTTGCAATAAAATTCTTTAATTGGCGAAGGCGGATTATTTTTATAACAGGATCTGTTGTTGCCCCTTCGTTTCCATAATTATAACTGATATTATTGTCGCTGCCATCGCGGCTTTCTTCGCCATTCTCTTCGTAGTGCTTTCTGTTATACGAAACCAGATCTTTAAGCGTAAAACCGTCATGGCTTGTTACAAAGTTAATTGAGTGGAAAGGCTTGCGCCCGTCGCGCAGGTAAAGATCGGAAGATCCGGAAATACGGGTTGCAAACCAGCGAGTTTCTTTTGGGTCTCCTCTCCAGTATTTTCGGACATTGTCGCGGAATTTATCGTTCCATTCTGCCCAACGGCCGCCGGGGAACCAGCCAACTTGATACGCTCCGCCTGCATCCCACGCTTCTGCAATAATTTTTGTCGAGCTTAATACTGGGTCTTCCGCTATTTGTTCCAGAGTAGGAGGATTTTCCATAATGTTTCCATTTTGGTCTCGTCCAAGTATCGATCCAAGATCAAAACGAAAACCGTCTACATGCATTTCTGTTACCCAGTAACGAAGACAATCCATAATAAATGTACGAACTACCGGATGATTACAATTCATTGTATTGCCGCACCCGGAATAGTTTTGGTAATAACGGCGGTTCTCGTTTAGAATATAATAAATCGAATTATCCAAACCACGGAACGAAAAAGTGGGACCAAGCTCGTTGCCCTCGGCAGTATGATTAAATACAATATCCAGAATTACCTCTATACCCGCCTTATGAAGCTCCTTTACCATTTCTTTAAATTCTCGCACACATGCGCCGGGAGATTTATCGAATGCATAAGAACCTTTGGGCGCAAAAAATGCCGCTGTCGAATAACCCCAATAGTTTGTTAATTTTTTTCCGGTTTTAGCATTATGGCGCGGAATTTCATTTTCGTTAAATTCCTGAACAGGTAAAAACTCCAAGCTTGTTACACCCAAGTCTTTTAAAAAAGGAATTTTTTCTATAACCCCGCGGTAAGTTCCGGGATGTTTTACTCCGGAGCTTGGATGAGCGGTAAGCCCTTTTACATGGGTTTCGTATATTACGCTAAAACGCAAAGGATAGTTAAGGGGTTTGTCGCCTTCCCAATCAAAATGATCATCTATTACAATGCACCTTGGCTGGTTATGAATATCATCGACAGTTGAATAAGTAAGATCGGCGCCCTGCTTGGTAAGATCGTAGCCGGCACTTTTTGTATAATCCCAATCACTAAGGTCTGTAAGCGCTTTGGCATAAGGGTCTAACAATGTTTTATTGATATTAAACCGCTGGCCTTTTTCAGGATTATAAGGGCCGTCCGCCCGATACAGATAGCAGGCTCCTTCCCCAAGACCCTTTATAAAACAATGCCAAATATTGCCGGTTTTATTTATACTTGGATTAAGCGGGATTTCTTTCCAACTGCTGCCGGGTTCTGCGGATTCAAAAATAATTAGTGTTACAGCCGTGGCGTTCCGGGAAAAAATAGCAAAATTAACGCCATCTTGTATTAGCGATGCCCCAAGGGGCTGTGCTTTTCCGGTTTCTGCCACAATGTTGTCAAGATACATAACTTTATTATAATACAATTTTATGTAAAAAGAAAGGCATCTCGGATATCGAATTTTTGGGAAAATTGGTGTTAAAAGGCAAAAAAGGTATTGACGAAAAATCAATATTTTTTTATTATGACAAAAACACGAGATTTGTCATAACGGAGATTGGATATGGAACAAACGCTGCCTCTGATGTTAAGGGCAAGGGCAAGTAAAACCCCTGAAATTATTATTCAATATTATAAAAACAAGGACGAAAAGTATCGATCTATTACTTATGGTCAGTTTTACGAAACCATGTGTTTTGCTGCCGCAGGTCTTTTAGAGCTTGGGGTAAAACGCGGAGACAGGGTTGGGCTTGTTGCCGATAACCGCCAGGAATGGATGGTTGCCGATTTTGCCGTCCTTTCGGTTGGGGCGTCCGATGTTCCGCGCGGATGCGACATTACTTCTCAGGAAATTGTCTATATATTGGGTCTTACCGCCTGCGAAGTTGTTTTTGCAGAGAATCAAAAACAAACAGAAAAAATTCTTTCCTGTAAAAACGATCTGCCCGTTCTTAAAACATTAATTACTTTTGATCCTGTCGATAACAAGACCGAAGCTGACGCAAAAGCTGCCGGTATCGAGATAATTTATTTTGCAAGCCTTATTGCTATGGGGCATAAACGCGAAGCCATGCATCCGGGCGAAGTAGAAAAAGAAATAGAAAAGGGCAATGGCGAAGAAACCGCGACAATTATTTTTACTTCCGGCACTACAGGCGAACCCAAGGGTGTTGTTCTTTGCCACAGAAATTTTATGTGTCAGCTGCCGTATTTTAGTTTGATTTTTGAATTAAAGCCCGGCGATATTTGGCTTTCCATGCTTCCTGTCTGGCATGTATACGAAAGATTAATGGAATACGCAATATTTTATTTTAGCACTACCATTGCTTATTCAAAACCAATTGCATCAATATTGATGGACGACTTCCGCACTATCCGTCCTCATTGGATGGTTAGTGTTCCCAGAATTTGGGAAGCTATCATGGACGGCATTAACCGTAATATTAGATCTAAAAATATTTTTTCTAAAAAGATTTTCGATTTTGCGGCGGCAGGTTCTATGATGTACACCTACTTTAAAGATAAAACTTTTTGTCTTTTGCCGAATTTCCACGGGCGTATTCGTCCCATAGATTCTGTTATTGGTTTTTTTCCCTGGCTTTTACTTTTGCCTGCCCGCGGGCTTGCGCAGGTTATTGTCTTTAACAAAATTCTAAAGGGGCTTGGCGGCAGGTTAAAAGCCGGCATTTCCGGAGGCGGATCATTGCCTGCAAAAGTGGATTTGTTTTTTAACTCGATAGGTCTTCGTCTGCAGGAAGGCTACGGTCTTACGGAAACTGCTCCGCTTGTTTCTGTTCGTCAATATAAAAGATCCAGGCGGGGAACAATTGGTCAGGTAATGCCCAATGCAGAGGTAAAAATAATCGGTAAAAAAGAAAAAACGCTGCCGCCCGGCAAAAACGGAATAATTTTTGTTAAAGGTCCGCAGGTTATGAAAGGTTATTATCAAAAGCCAGAACTTACCGCCGCCGTATTAAGCGAAGACGGCTGGTTTAACACAGGCGATATTGGTATGCGTACCTACAACAACGAATTACGCATAACAGGTCGTGCCAAGGATACAATAGTTCTTCGCGGCGGCGAAAATGTGGAACCTGTACCAATCGAGTGCAAGTTAAGGGAAAGCCCGTATATTCAGCAATGTATGGTAATAGGACAAGATCAGAAATATATAGCGGCTATTATTATTCCCTGGCAGCAGCAAATTATGGACTTTGCCGCAGAACACTCTATACCCATTGTCGATTACGAACTGTTACTCCAGCAGCCGGAAATAAACGAATTAATTTCTACCGAAGTTTCCGGCAACATAAGCCAAAAAAACGGCTTTAAACCGTACGAACGAATTTACAAATTTGTTTTAGTACCCAAACCTTTCGAGCAAGGCAAAGAACTTTCCGGCAAGGGAGAATTAATCCGTAAAAAGATTGGAGATATGTACGCAAAAGAGATTAATAAATTATTTAAGTGATATTTAGCTGGCGTTTTTTCTTACCGCTTTAAAATGATCTTTTACCTCGTAAAAAACTTCGGCTATTTTGGGGTCGTATTTCTTGCCGATTTTTTGCATAATAATTTCGACAGCTTCTTCGTCTGTGTAAGCGTTTCTATGCGGTCTTTTAGAAACAAGAGCATCGTATACATCTATAATTGCCATAATTCGCCCCTGAAGCGGAATCTCCGTTCCTTTTAACCCGCGTAAATAGCCGGTTCCGTCCCAGCGTTCGTGATGACAACCTGCAAATATTTTTGCGTTATTTAAAAATTCCTCTTCTTTTGTCCGTTCCGCTATTTTTCCGATAATTCGCTCTCCTTCCAGAGCATGGCATTTTACTATCTCGTATTCGTCACTGTTTAATCTTGCGTTTTTATTTAATATTTCGTCCGATACAACAATTTTACCTATGTCATGCAGGCGCGCCGAAGAAACAATAGTATCGATATCCCATTTTTGAAGCTCATCGGCGTACACTCCCCGTTCTTTCATGGCATTTATTAAAATTTTCATATACTCTGTTGTACGATCAACATGCCCTTTTACCGATATGTCACGATATTCGACAATTTCCGCTAAAACGGAAATAACACCGTCTTTTAATTTATAAAGCTGCGCTGTTCTTTCGCGAATTATTTGATCAATACCTAAACGGGTTTTAACTCGATTTTTAAGTATAACTTCAGAAAACGGTTTGGTAATAAAATCTACAGCGCCAATTCTAAAACCGCTGACTTCGATATCTATATCTTTTCGTCCGGTTAAAAAGATAACGGGAATATTGCGGTACTCTTCGCTGGATTTTAATTTTTGCAGTGCTTCTATCCCATTCATTTCCGGCATTTCTATATCCAGTAAAATTAAGTCCGGGGTTAACTTTTTTAAAAATAAAAACATTTTTTGAGCCGAGGGTATAGTTATAACATTGTATTGGTCTTCCAGTGCCGTTTCTACCATGGATAGGTTTGTGTCACTGTCATCAACAACAAAAATTGTTTTCATACACTTCCATCTTCTCTATCTAATATATTGTTAATATTCTTATTTTTTGTATTTTTACACGGGGGGGGGGGGGGGGGGAGGATTCTTAAAAAAATATTAATTTTTTTTATTA
>JAITUR010000005.1 GCA_031286205.1 Treponema sp. | reverse complement strand
TGTAAAAATAAAGATTAGACATGAAATTTCTCGAATTGATAAGTCATTAAGTGATGTTAGCCCATTATTGAACTTATGTAAAATAAAAGAACAGCCTGATATTATTGAGATGACAGCAGTAGCCCAAGTTTTACACTCATTTTACAATGGAGTGGAGAGCATAATTGTTCTTTTTTTCAAATATATGAATGAAAATTTACCTAATGATCTTAGATGGCATAAAACTTTGCTTGAAATGGCATATGGAAGCAATTCTAAGAAAATTAAAATATTGAATGAAAATGCAAAAAAGGATTTAGAAAATTATTTATCCTTTAGACATTTTATTAGATATTCATATAGCTCAGAACTTGATTGGAAAGTAATGGGACCATTGGTAAAAGAAATTGAAAATATATGGAAAAATATGAAAAAAGATTTTGAAATATTTATAGAAAATAATTGAAAATGACCCAACATCGCCTAACAAACGGTAACTGCAAAATGCCCTAGATCGGGCATTTTGGGCTACGAAAAAACCCAGTCGGGCTGTCGCCCTTTGTGGGTTTTTGCTCCACCACATTTTTACAGCCCTGCAAAACCTGCGGTTTCGCTTATCCGGGCTGTAAAACCGTCATATACCTAGAACGATATGTGCCGCTTTAATGGCGGGTACTGCGAAGATAGGCGGCGTTTTAATGCCGCTTATCGCATACTAGTATATGCCGTTTTAATGGCGTATACTAGTGTATGAGTGTAATTAACCCCCAAACTTTAATTTCTCCGCACAGGATACTTTTCCTGAATCATGCCAGTAAAAAAGATGTGCTTTTGGAGTTATCGGAAAATCTTGCGGCCGCTCCACAGATTAAAAATAGGCAGGAATTGGCTGCGGAAATCCTTAAAAGGGAAGAACTTATGAGTACAGCCATTGGCTGTGGAATAGCTATTCCCCATGTACGGCTTTCGTCTGTAACAGACCTTGTAGTATCGGTTGGGATAAGCCGTGTAAATATTGTCGACTTTAATCCGTTGGACGATGAATCTGTTCGTCTGGTATTTATGATTGCCGCCGCTCAAAGTCAGCATATTTACTATTTACAAACACTTTCGTGGTTCAGTAAAAAGCTAAAGGATAAAGAGCTTCGCGATGCTTTGCTGGCAGCCCAAACCCCTGATGAGGTATATAGATTATTAACGGAATAGCGCAGAAAAAACATTCCTTAATCTCTGTGTTCTTTGCGTTCTTTGTGGTTAGTAATATTTATACTCAGCAAAATGTTCCGTACACAATTCCAAGACAAATTTATATAGGAGACCCCGCTGTTCTTGTAGTTCCGCTTTCTTCTTCTGCAGAGAATCATCCTGACATTATAACCGCTGCAGACCTTCCAAAGCACAAATATATAGATTTTCATAAAATTACACTGGAAAGACATATTAACGCAGGCAGATTAGTAATTGAATTTACCCCGTTTGCTGCGGGAGAACTTGAATTCCCGTTAATTGAAGTTGGCGGACATTATTTTTCGGATTTAAAAATAACCGTAAATTCCATAATTGACAGAAAAGAAGCAATTACGCTTTCTTCGCCTGCATCTTCTTTGGCAATGCCGGGAACATCCTTTATGATTTACGGATTAATGGCGTTAATTGTTTTTATTTTGTTGTTTGTAATTTGGTTTTTTGCAAAAGGCAGACGGCTTGTATCAATATGGAGGGAAAAATGGAAACGCTGGCGGCTGTTTACAAACATGAGGCATACAGAAAGACGCTTGTACAGGGCTTTAATAAAAAATACGGATAAAAGAATTATTTTAAACAAGCTTTCAGAGGAATTCAGGACTTTCCTTTCTGTTTTAACAAAACAAAATTGCCGCGCAATGACCGCCCAGGAAATTGGAAATCTTCAGGGTATATTTCCGGGTAAATTGCCGGAAGATTTTTTTACACGCTGCGATAATTTACGCTTTTCCGGCAGCAGTGCAGAGACAGAAGATATTATGCAATTATTAACGGAACTCCGCGGTTTTATAGATACTGCAGAGGGAGCAAGCCATGAGTTTTAGTTTTGATAATCCTTTTTTAACCGCAGCAGGTTTTATAATAATGCTGGTTGCTGCCTTTGTATTGCATCAATTAAAAAATCCGTTTTTTGCCGCTGTTCCTCTTGGCGCGCCGGGCGGTACTCCGTTTAAAATATCCAAGCCGCAAACCGGAGTCGGCGGTCTTGTTAAATTGTTAAAAATTATGGAATTCATTGGCGTTTTTTTGCTGTTGTTAAGCGCCGGCGATCCTGTTGTAAAAACTTCGGAAACTGTATGGCTAAACAGGGGCGCGGATATTATTTTTATTTTAGATATTTCTCCAAGCATGGCGGCGCTGGATATGGACGGTTCCAACAGATTTATTACGGCAAGGAATTTGCTTTCCGATTTTATTCAAAAACGCCCCGGCGACAATATCGGACTTGTTGCTGTAGGCGAAGATGCCGCTCTTCTTGTTCCCCCAACTTCAGACAGAGAAGCGTTAAATACACGCCTGAATCATTTGCGAATAGGCGACCTTGGAGACGGAACAGCTCTTGGAATGGGGCTTACAGTTGCCGCTTATCATTTGGATAAATCCGATGCAAGACACAAGGCGGCGGTAATTATTACGGACGGCGAAAACAATGCGGGACATATTCATCCGGAGACAGCCGCCGCAATTTTGTATGATATGGGAATCTCTTTTTATGTTATTGCCGTTGGTTCTGCAGGCGAAGTACCAATAGATTATTTGGATCCGTTTACAAGGATACGCCGAACAGGTATTTTCGATTCCCGCTTTGATATTGCAAGTCTTCGCCGTTTAAGCGACATTGGCGGCGGAACTTTTATTTATGCCCCGTCTGCGGACGCATTTGCCGCAGCCTTTGCTCAGTTGGATGACGCCGAATTAACAGTGCAGCGATCCAGAGTTATTTATAAAAGACAATCTTTGTTTTTACAATTTTTTATTCCCGCCGTCTTGCTTCTGATAGCGGTAAGATTTATAAGACTAAGAGTATTGGGGGCAATTGTATGAAAAATATAATACTTCCGCCGCACTTAAATAAAAAATTAATAATATCTTCTATTTTATTTTATTTGTTTATTGTTTTTTCTGTCATAGCTCTTGTAAATCCAAAGTGGGGTGTCGGTTATGCGGAAACGCAATACCACAGGGGTCTGGATATCGTTTTTGCTGTTGATGTTTCGCGCAGTATGGATGTTCGGGATTTGCAAATTGGGAATATGCAGCATTCCCGTCTTGAACGAGGACTTTCTATTGCAAAGCAGGCTGTTGTGTTTGTGCCGGGCTGCCGAACCGCGGCTGCTATTGGAAGAGGCAGGGGGTATTTGTCTGTTCCTCTTACTTACGGCAACGAAGCTATACTAAACTTTTTTGAATCTTTGGACAGCTCGTCTATGACGGGAAGAAGTACTAATCTTCAGGTGCTTATAGAATCTTCTATAGATGCTTTTCAGTCGTCTTCCCCTGCACGAAAAATTATTGTGCTTATTTCTGACGGAGAGTCTCATTATGGCGTTATTAGAAACGCGCTTAATCAGTGCATAAGGGACGGTATTGTTATAATAGCGGTTGCCGTTGGCAGCGACGAAGGTATGGTGGTTCCGGGCTTGAACTTGCAAGAGGATGATTCTCCGCCCATTAGCCGAAGAGATATGCAGACTATGCGTATGGCGGCGGAAAGAACAGGCGGAGTTTATATTGATGGAAACCGGGAAGATGCCGCATCGATCTTAAATGCACAGTTATTGTCTTTTTCTCAGGGGCAGGATAGAGCGGCATTAGCTGTCGATAAACAGACAGAGCCAAAACAAAGAAGAATTCTCTTTGTAATTTTTGCTTTAATATTGTACGGTGCTTCTAAGTTTGTATTGCGTTCCAGGAATCAAAAAAGCAAAATTGACAGCAAAATAAAAAATAGCGCCGCCGCTTCTTTGGCTGTATTTATCCTGTTGTTTACTTCGTGTTCGGAAGGAAAACTTCTTCTAATGGAAGCTAATTTTTTATTTTCGCGCGGAAGATACGACGAAGCGGGAGCCGCTTATTACAAAGCCCTTGAACACGAAGATGCTTCTCCGTATGCGGAATACGGACTTGGAATTACATATCACTTTATGGACGAAAACACAACAGCTCTAAACCGTTATGTCAATTCCCACGAAAAATTAATCGGTATTTCCGGAACCGAACACAACGAACTCCGCTACCGGATACAATACAATTCCGGAATTATTTATTTCGAAGAAGGCAATTTCGATGCCGCCGCCTCAGCATTCAGAGAAGCTCTAAAAATCGCACCATCAAAAATTGATGCAAAACGAAATCTGGAGATCAGCTTAATGTCCATTGCAAGGGAAACCTCGCAGGAAAGACAGCCGGAAGAAGGTCATGACGAAGCAAAAGAGATGATTTTCCAAATGATACAGCAGCAGGAACAGCAATTCTGGCAAAGCGGTGAATGGGCGGAAGAAAGATTTACCGGTAACGATTGGTAGCGGAAAGTTATTTTTGTTTTCTGGAACCAAAAAATTTAATTAATACCGCCGCCGCGTCGGAAGCGGTACTAAGCTCCAGGAACGAAGCTCCCGCTCTTTTGCATTGAGCTTCCCAGCCTGCGGAACGCTCCATCTGCCATTCCGCCCAGTTGTCCTGAAAACTGTTTAATCCTGCGGGTGCTTCTATGCGAACCCCTGTTTCCGGATCTTCCAAAGTAATTAATCCCGAAAAAGGCATATCTCTGGGGTCGCATATTCTTAACGCTATACAATCATGCTTTCTGCACAGGGCTGTTAGTTCTTGTTCCCAGTTCATGTTAAAAAAATCGGAGATAACTACAACTAACGATCTTTTTTTTAAAAGTCTTTGCGCTCCTGTCAGGGCTTGTGCAAGGTTACTGCCATGACGGCTTTTGCGGGTAACATAATTATTTTGATGCTGCAAGCCCGCCATAACAATCT
>JAITUR010000079.1 GCA_031286205.1 Treponema sp. | reverse complement strand
TTTTCTATCATTTTAATGCCTTCCAAAAACGAAGCCATTTCGTTTGTCGTTTCCCCGGCAATAATAGCCCGTTCAAAATCATCGATAATGGGGATTAAATCCAGGAGTAAAGTTTGATTGGCAAATTCAATTGCGCCGGCTTTCTCCTGATTCATTCTTTTGCGGAAATTCTCGAATTCCGCTGCCTTTCGCAGGAATTGGTCGTGAGACTCGGCTAATTTTGCTTCCAGTTCAGTAATTTTTGCCTCTGGTGTAGGCTCTGCGGCTGCTTCCGGGATAGACTCCTCCGGAGCAGCTTCATCTTGTGTTACTTCATCTTCCATAGGTAAAAAATACTAAAAAACAGCGTTTGGGTCAAGGAAAAGATGGTTATTTTTCCTGTAATTTAGCGTTTTTTCTGTAAAGAAAATAGGAATAAGCAAGCGGCGTTAAGGTTAACACGGCTAAAAACGAAAGAAGCAAAACAATAAAAATATAGTTATCCAAGGGCAGGAATGCAAGAATTATGAAGATAAATCCGCCCAATGTCCACAGAAGCCCTGCCAGTTTGTGCGTTTTATTCCAATTTTCGCTGTCGCTTAAAGTCCATGTAATTCTTATCCCGACAGAATAATTTTGCTTACATTTTGGCATATAGCTGCCAATTAAAATAAAAATTACGCCTACCAGGATAAAAACAATCAATATTATTGGCAGTTCAATACCTATCGCCGCAAGCAATATAATTGGCACTGTAACAAGTGTAACAGCCGGAACAATCCATTGTACAATTGCCATCATTTTTTCCGGTATATTTTTACGCCTAGAATCGGTATGCATTAGCGTTATTATTATTATATTAAGCATGGCAAAGAAAACCGGCATACCAAAAGCCGCAACCGCTTTCGGAGCAGACCAATTTGGATTTCCCGACAAATTCCATTGCATTGTAACTTGATCCGGCAAATCATCATAAATTACCAGCGCTAAAATAATAGGTAAAAGACATACAATCGTTGTAATTACCAGTATTAAGGTGTTAATTTTCATTCTTTTCTCCTTATTCAATCATGGTATTTTCCATTATATCACAATTTAATGTTAAAATACAGCTAAATATTCTAAAAACAGGCGTTACTCCAACAGGTCCAGGAATATTAAGCTTGCTAATACACCTTTAATGACATATAATATGCGTATGAATATTGGGATTTTTACAGATACTTACGCGCCTCAGGTAAATGGCGTTGTTACGGTTGTTCGTGCCCTTAAAACCGGCATGGAACAAAGAGGCCACAATGTTTACATTTTTACGGTTGCGCATCCTCATGCTGTGCAGGAAGAAAGGGTTTTTAGGTTTCCGTCGTTAAAGTTTATTAACGAGCCGCAGCATAGGATTGGGCTGGTTGCCACCAAGCAGGTTTTTGATATTGTCCGCCCCCTTAATCTTGATATAATTCATACGCAGACAGAGTTTAGTCTTTATTTGGCTTCGCGGCAGGTCAGCAAAAAATTTAATATTCCGTCTATTCATACCATGCATACTTTTTGGGTAGATTATGTAGATTATCTGCCCTTAATGTTAAAGATGTTGGCGGGAAAAAATCTTCCTAAGTACTTTAAACATATTTTTCGCAGTCAGAAATGTATAATTTCTCCTTCGCGGAAAAATGCCGATTATCTGTCAGAAATAAAATATAAAAATCCCATAAGAATTGTTCCTAATGGAATCGACCTGTCCCATTTTTACGATAGAAGCGATAACTTAAAACAGGCGGCAAAAAATGTAAGAGATCGATACTCTATTGCCGGCGACGACGATGTTATTGTATTTGTTGGGCGGCTTGGGACAGAAAAAAATGTTTCTGTTTTGCTGGAAAACTTTAAAAAGATAGTCGAAAAACGAAAAGCAAAATTATTAATTGTAGGCGATGGTCCTGACCGCCGCCATCTGGAAACTTATTGCGACGAATTAGGCATAAGACAATCTGTAATATTTACCGGATATCTGCGTTGGCCGGACGAAATAAAGGAAGTATATGCCGCGGCGAATATGTTTATGAGCGCAAGTCACAGCGAGGTTCACCCAATAACTTTTATAGAAGCTATGGCTGCGGGTCTGCCCATTGTTGCCGCTGCGGATAAAAGCATAGATGGCATGGTAGTAAACGGCTTTAACGGCTGGGCGCTCGAAGACGATTCTATGCTGTGGGAAAAAGCTGTCGAGGTTTTATCTGATTCCTCTGCCCGCGAAGAAATGGGTAAACGCTCCGAAGAATTATCGCAGAACTACACAATAGAACGCTTTATAGATGCAATGGTTGTCTGTTACGAAGAATACAAAAAACGATAGCTGTTCTATTTAAACAAATCGCGCTCGATTACCTTGAATACCTTGGTGGGGCATTTTTCTGCGCAGATTCCGCAGGAGTTACACTTGGAAATATCCACTACAGGAATATGTGTTTCCATATTGATACAATCGGTCTGACAATTTTTTACGCAAAGATTACATTTAAAGCAGGATATTTTGCAGGTTTTTGCAACCTGTGTTTTTACAGTATTTTTGTTGGAACAAAGAGCTATTGCGCCTTTTTGATTTCTGGCGACAAGCTGGAAAAGTGTCTGAGGACATTCTTTGGCGCAGACTCCGCAGCCGGTACACTTTGAATAATCGACTACAGGCAAACCATCGTTCATTGTGATTGCATCAAAAGTGCAAACCTTAAAACAATCGCCAAAGCCATAACAGCCCCACAAGCAAAGTTTTGTTCCGCCCATATTTTTAGCGCCATCGCATGTTTTTAATCCGGTGTAATTTCCCTTTTCCGGCGCTTTAGCGGAGGAACCCTGACAGGCAAGAACAGCCACTTTTTCTACAAACTCGCCGGCTTCGCCGCCTGTGATCTGCGCTAATTTATCGACTGTTGCCTGTCCGCCGACGGTACAGGCATTAAGCGGAGCTTCTTTTCCGGCAACGGCGGCGGCAAATTGCCCGCAGCCGGGATAACCGCATGCGCCGCAGTTTGCACCCGGCAGGGCATCACGAATTTCCGCCACAAGAGGATCGTCCGGTACATAAAAAAGCTGCTGGAAAAATCCAAGAGTTATTCCCAATATAAAAGAAATTGTTGCGGCAAAGAGCGCGGTTAATAAAATTATGTTCATTGTCCCAACCCCTTAAAGCCCATAAACGCCATAGATAAAAGAGCGGCGGCAATAAATAAGACAGGAGTGCCTTTTAAGAAAGCAGGGACAGGACTTGTTCGTATTCTTTTTCGAATGCCCGTAAGCAGCAACAAAGAAAGGAGAAACCCAAATGCGGCTCCTAAAGCATAAACAATAGACTGGGTAAATGTATAACCATTGGAAATTACATCGAATGTTACTGCAAGGATTGCGCAGTTTGTTGTAATAAGCGCAAGGTATATCCCCATCGAATTATAAAGAGCAGGTACGGATTTTTTAAGGAAGAACTCGACAAGCTGGACTAAAGATGCAATTACCAAAATGAAAACCATTATTTGTAAAAATTCCAAACCCAACGGTTTTAGGAAAAACATATAAAGCGGAAATGTAACACAGGTTGCAAGAACTGTTACAAAAGTTACGGCAATTCCCATGCCCATAGCTTTGTCATCGTCCGTACTCATGCCGATAAACGGACAAAGGGCAAGGAAGCGCATTAATACAACATTGTCAATTAAAAAGGCGGTTAAAAATATTTTAAAAAGATCGCTCACGAATTACCTCCTTTTACGGGACACTCATTATTTGCCGCACATCCGCAGCAGCCGTCTCCGACATTCGGCGTTACAATTTTAAGCTTCGATTTTATAAATAAATTAAGCGAGATAAATAATGCAAACACAAAGAAACCGCCCGGCGGCAGAATAAAGAAAAGCATGGGTTCGTAAGCGCCAAGATTAATAAATTTAAATGAATTATTAATAAAACTAATTAAAGGATTAAAAACTTCGAAATCCAGAATTGTTCCGCTTCCCAAAAGTTCGCGCATTAAAGAAATTGCCACAAGTACCCAGGTAAAACCCAGTCCCATTCCCAAAGCATCTGCAATGGAATTGCTAAGTTTTTGTTTTGAAGCAAAACCTTCTACACGCCCCATGATAACACAGTTTACAACGATAAGCGGAATAAAAATCCCAAGCGATTTTGAAAGATCGGGGAAGTAGGCTTTTAACACATAATCAATTACGGTGGTAAACGCGGCAATAACAATAATAAAAATCGGAATACGAATGGAATTTGGAATTGCCCTTTTAAATAAACATATTACTATTTCCGACATAAGAAGAACAAAGGTCATGGAAAGCCCCATGCCTATTCCGTTTGCAACAGATGTTGTAACCGCCAATGCAGAGCAAAGCCCTATCATTAATATTAAAAGGGGATTTTCGCGGATAATACCGTTTTTAAAGATGCGAAAAAATTCTTTCATTCTGCGCTCCTTGTTGCTCCGGTAATCACATCCGGCTCTTTTCCTTCAAACCATGCGCTTGCCGCAAGAGCCGCCGCTTTTACAGAATTGGAAACTGCTATGCTTGTAATGGTGGAAGAAGTAATTACCGCAATATCGTCATTAACCACAAATGGGTCTGTTGTTTTTTTATTGGTAAATTGCCCGTAAAAGGTTATACCGTTTGTGCGGTCTACAAAATATTTTGGCGAGGCGGCGTTTGCTCCCAGCCCCGGAGTATCGGAATGTTCCATAATTTTAACGCCGGTTATATAGCCGTCGATATTTACGCCGACTATTGTTTTTATCGGACCTGAGTAACTTGCACGGGCTGTTCTTAATGCCGCGCCGTAAGGTAAATCGTTTTTTATTGCCGCATAGGCGACTTCGATAGAAACCGAGCTGTCGGGGCTTGTTATGTCGGTAATTTCTTCGAATCTATCCGCTTCGTGGAAAAGTTCTTTAAGGGCATCGTTTAACGCTTTTGCCCTGTTTTCTTCTATTTGTTCGTAAGTGCCGGAATAAACAAATGCCAGCATGACACAGGCGGCGGCAGCAAATAACGCAAGAACTATGCCAAGTTTGAATATGTTTAATACTTTCATGCCGCACCCTCCTTGCCAACAGATTTTTTTATTTTTACGGGTTTAACATAGCCGTATTTTTTTGATATAAGTTGATTAAGGAATCTTACAGTGCTGTTCATTATCAATATTGAAAAACATACGCCTTCCGGGTAAACACCAAACTTGCGGATAAGCATTGCAATAATACCGACACCACAGCCAAAAATAATTTTTCCCAAACCTGTAACGGGAGCGGTAACAGGGTCTGTTATCATAAATACTGCGCCAAACATAAAACCGCCGGCAAGAATGGAATAGAACGCAAAGGATGGGCTCTGCCAAAAAGCAAGAGCTGCAAGAAAACCTGCGATTATCATGCAAAGCGGGGTGCGCCAATCAATTGTTTTGGTAACAAGCAAAAAGAGGAGTGCCGCCAAAATAATCAATATTGATGTTTCTCCCATACTGCCTGCATGAAACCCAAAGAACATTGTACGAATAGTCTCCCAATACGAGCCAAATCCAATAGCGGAAATATCCGCGCCAATTTTTGTTATTCCAAGAGGGGTTGCGCCTGTTACAATATCTGCGGCAAAAGCGGAGCCGGAAAGCACGGGCAGCCGCCATGTTGTTAATGCGGCGGGAAAACTCATTAACATAAAGGTTCGTCCAACCAATGCGGGGTTAAATACATTTGCGCCTAAACCGCCAAAAAATTCTTTGCCTACGATAACTGCAAACAAAGAACCAAGAGCCGTCATCCAAAGCGGGGTTGTGGGCGGGATTGTTAACGCTAAAAGCAAGCCGGTAACTCCTGCCGAAAGATCCTTTGCCCTGACCGGCTGACGAATAACAAGGCGGAAAAGACTTTCGCCGGCAACAGCGGAAACTACTGCAACAATGATATTAAGCAATGCGGGCAGTCCAAAAATTGCCACGCAAAAAACAGTAACCGGCGAGAGGGCAAGCAGCATATTAAACATGAGTGTATTTGTTCCGACAGCAGAAGCAATGTGGGGAGAGGACTGCAATAAAATTTGGTTTGCAGGTTTTGGAGTATTTTTTTCCATTATTTCTGCCTCGCTCTTAATTTTTGTTTATTTATTCTAAAGCGCTGTACCAGTTTAATTCTTGCAGGGCAAATATACGCACAGCATCCACATTCCGTACAGTCCAATAATCCCGCCCTGATTGCGCCGTTAAAATCTTCTGCTTCAAAATATTTATTCATAAGTACGGGAGACAGACGGCAGGGGCATGTTCGGATACAGCGGCCGCAGCGAATACACGGAGTTTCTTCGTAAGCAGTTGTTTCCCGGCGGGTCATTAAAATAATGCCGGAAGTGTTTTTTTGAATCGGAATATCCAGCGAAGGAACAGCAAAACCCATCATGGGTCCGCCAAAAATTATTTTTGCAAGTTTAGATTGATCTATATCTATAAAATCCTGCGGAAGATCGCTTAAAGTTGTACCAATGGGTGTGCGGATATTTTTTGGCGTTTTGCACGCGCCGCCTGTTACGGTTACTACCCTGTCAATGAGCGGTTTGCCGAGTGTAAACGCCTGTGCTATCGCAATAAGCGTTCCAACATTGTGCACGATACACCCCACATCCATCGGTAAACCGCCGGACGGAACTTCGCGGCCGGTTAACGCTGTGATAAGCATTTTTTCTCCGCCCTGCGGATAACGGGTAAGGCATAGTCCAATGGAAATTTTACCTTGATCAGATGGCGCATTCGCTAT
Organism: Treponema sp.; assembly: GCA_031286205.1. Lineage (GTDB taxonomy): Bacteria > Spirochaetota > Spirochaetia > Treponematales > Breznakiellaceae > WQXQ01. The sequence goes on along the minus strand of JAITUR010000079.1, from coordinate 609 downwards.
CTCTTTTTCGATTAAAGGGATAAGCTCTGTTTTATTGTCTTCTAATCCTATAATGGCATTTTTTACTCCGGTAATATGCATAACAATTTGCAAGCCCTTTATAAGAAGCTCGGGTGTTTCGATCATAGAGGCTTCGTCGGTGGTAAGGTATGGCTCACATTCTGCGCCGTCCGCAATGATTGTGTCGATTACTTTGCCGGGGGGCGGGTTTAACTTGACATGTGTCGGGAAACCTGCGCCGCCCAAGCCTAAAATACCTGCTTCGCGAATACGAGCAAGGGCATCTCCTTTCGGGCAGGTGAATGGATCAAGCGGAGGCATAAAAACTTCTTGGGAAGAGGCATTGCCGCCCGCATCTTCTGCAGGTTCAGCCTCGATAAAGATACATAGTCCCTCGGTATTGTTTGATTGGCAGCGGGGTTCGATCTTTTTAACGATTCCGCTTATGGAAGCATGAACAGGTACTGTCATGTGCCCCGGGGTAGCGGATTCGGCGATCTTTTGTCCGCGAATAACTTTATCGCCAATATTTACGACAGGTTTATTCGGCGCGCCTAAATGTTGATTTATGGGAATTATTACCTGTTTAATGGAAGGAACGGTTTCTAT
>JAITUR010000019.1 GCA_031286205.1 Treponema sp. | reverse complement strand
ATATATTCAATACATGACTCATTAGAATCGGCCAAAAAATACATCAATGAATACATGAAGATAAATAGTAACGTTGAATATATTATTTATGGAAAAAATGAAGATTGCCTATATTGTTCAAATGAAACAAGTGAATTAATCAGACAAGGAAAAATGAAAGTAATGCTAGACGGAAAAATAATCGAATAAAAAATAATGGCGTATGCCCCAACGTCATTTAACAAACGGTATATGCTCACCGCCCTATTCGGGCGGTTCGGGTTCCACAAAAACCCAGTCGGGCTATCGCCCTTTGTGGGTTTTTGCTCCACCACATTTTTACAGCCCTGCAAAACCTTCGGTTTCGCTTATCCGGGCTATAAAAACGTCATATACCTAGAACGTTATGTGCAATTAGGCAAAATATAGATAATTAATTTGTTTCTATTGACAAAATATAGAAAATATTATATTATAGATGATTATATATGATAAATAAAATATTGAAATATTTCATAAATCCATTATTTTCCTTTTTTTTATGTGCGTTAATATTTTTATTTATTATTTTATTAAAAAATAATGATTCTTTTTTTATATTGCTAGTATGGGGCATTTGTATTGTTATTTCAATTATTTCTCTTATAGTGTCAATAATTAAATCAGACTTTTTTTCTTTTTATCCTTCGGTTATTTCTATATTTTTAATTATATTTTTCTCATTTTTATCATTAATATTTTCAATAGGAAACCTAATTGTATTTTTCTTAGTATTTTGTATATGGATATTTTGCTTTATATTTTGTATTATTACGATAATATTATCTATAAAAAATAAAATAAATCATATTTTAAACTATTTATTATTATTTTCATTGCTATTTTCATTTATTGGAATTATTTACACAAATATTAACAGAAATATTATTGAAAAAGATTTATATATTATTGTTAATAAAATTGAGAGTATGTATGAAATTTCTGGTAATAATATTGATATCAATAATATTTCTATTTTGATGAAAGAAAATAAAAACATGAAAATATATCTCGTAGAAGTGTCAGAAGAATATTTTATTATTAGAATAAGTATATTTAAGAAATTTAGTGGAACGAATTCTATAATATATGATAGTAGAGAAAAAATAATTCGTAGAATAGGAAATAGATAAAAATGCCTAACTGCACATAACAAACGGTATATGCTCACCGCCCTATTCGGGCGGTTCAGGCTACGCAAAACCCCAGTCGGCGCAAGCGCCTTTGTGGGATTTTGTCTCCGCCACAGTTTGGGCAGGGGTCAATGCTACGCATTGCCCTATTACCTGCCCAAACCGTCATATACCTAGAACGTTAGGCGAAATAAAATCAGAATTTACTTAAAATTAATGGTATATGGTATTGACAGAAAACTAATTAATGCATAAAATTAATTTATGGAAGCAATAATCATTATTTTGATAGTATTTATTATATGGATTTTGCCGATTATTATTGGTGTTAAAATGGCAAAAAAGAAAAATATTTCTCCACACCTTATGTGGATTGGCATATTTCCTATGTGGGGATTAGTTGTAATGACAATCATTTGCTTATTGCCTGGATTAAAAATATGTTCAAAATGTGCTGAAAGAAATAAAAAATATGCAAAATATTGTCAAAGATGTAATAATGAATTTGAAGAATCAAGTATAACAATTCCACCCCAAAAAATAACAAAAAACAAGTTGTTTTTAGAATATGCATGATTGGTGGAGCGATTATAGTTTTTTGTTTTTCATTTTTTGTGTTATTGCAAAATATATTTAAAACTTCTGAAATATATAAAATGGCATTTGAGGAAATGGCAATAAATGTGGAATTAAAAGAAATAATTGGAGATGAAATAAGGCAAAAAGGATTTATTAGTGGAAGTATATCTACGAGTGGCAATAGCGGTAATGCAAACATGAGTTTCAGAGTAATTAGCACAAATGGTATGTTTAGAGTTAATGTGATTGGAATAAAAGAATTTGACACTTGGAAAATAACGAATTTCAATTTTAAAAGTGTAGAATAAAAAGATTTTACTTCGCCTAACAAACGGTAACTGCAAAATGCCCTATTCGGGCATTTTGGGCTCCGAAAAATCCCAGTCGGCGTAAACGCCTTTGTGGGATTTTCTCTCCGCCACATTTTTTGTGCCCGTAAAATACTGCGTATTTTCCTTATCGGGCACAAAAAAACGTCAGTTGCCTAGAACGTTATGCGATATGCAAAAAATTCAAAATAAATATAAAAATGTTATTGAAATAATAGATCAGATAGGGTTTTTCCCCAAGAATAGGTATATTTGACTGAAACCCATATTTTTATGAATATATGATAATTTCATTCTTGGAGAATTATCTTTAAGTTGGAGATAAAGGGGATAAATGATATATTTTTTAAGTATTTTTTTGCAGAAAGTGAAGACAAAATATTGTTATGTTTAGCAATAGGGGTCAGTTTACTTTCGTTTATTAAACAACTCCAACCTGTTTTTTCACTTCAAAAACCCCCAAATTTTTGGTTACTCTCTCTTGGTATCATTTTATTAATTATATATCTTGTAAGGTGGCAAATACATTTAAAACAGGTTAAAATTGATAAATTAGGAAAAGGATTTGTGGTAAACATTGGGAAAGAACATGCTATCCAATTTGTAAATGATAATTTAGCGAATATTTCTTGTGACAAACATGAAGTTATTGTACTTCCTATTAACGATACATTTGATAGTCCATGCCTTAATGATAACCGTAGCGCAACAGGCGCATTTATAATTAAACATTTTCCAACAGGACTTAACGATATTGTTAAATCTATGGCATTTCCATGTATTAGCACGGGAGTTTTTGGATATCCAAATGATTTAGCAGCAGAAATTGCAATATCAGAAATTAAAATTTTTTTTCGATAAATACAAAAACCATATTGATTACATTTTGCTGCTTTCTTGCTCGTGATGTACAAATTTATGAACACCTTTTAACAAAATACCAAAAACCATCTAGTGTAATTATATAGGGTATTTTATAATTTCAATCATTTAAATAAATCAAAGAAACCGAAGAAGTTAAAATTCCCGCGTTTTCCGCGTCAATTAGTTGCCCCGCCTGCAGGATCACCACACAACCTCCAACCCCTAGATCACCCTATCAATTTCCTCTATGCAGCATTGTTTTGTTTCTTCGATTAAATCTTTGCCTTTTAATCCGGGATTTCTATGTTTAATAAACGCGGCGTACGGGAGCAGGGTAGTAAAAACCTCGCTGTTTGTTTCGGCGGCGGTTATATCTTTGCGGTAATTATTTAAAAATTCTATGGGGGAACAGCCTTGTTTTATTAAATTCTGTGTTTCTTGGACCTTTTTGTTCGCAGATAATAGAATTTGAACCGGTTTTCCCTGCCCTGGCATAATAGTTATACCCGTTTTTTCTTCCAGTTTATTTCTATAAAATTTTAATTGCGCTGTCTCTTTGTATTTTTGCCCCGGTTCTGCAGGTAAAAAAGGATTACGATACAAAAACGCAGACAACTGCGCTTCCAAACTTGCAAAGCGGTTTTGCTTTTTTTCGAAATACGGATATACATAAGTCCCTTTGGCATAAGTTCTGTTTTGCGCATACGCAAAATCCGCGCCAAAAAGGGTTATATTTTGCGCGCCAAGATTTTCTGCCAATGATAAACAGGCATAGGTAACATTACCGCCGGATGTATCCAAGCAAGGAAGCGCTGCCCATTTTGCGCAGAGATAGCGGGCAAGAGGGTGGCCGCTTGCAACCCATAAAGGGGCGGAAGAAAATAAGCCAAGCATGGGCGGACTTGCAATATCCAAAATTAACGGGATACCGGAAATATTGTACCCCAAAAAATGAAAATAACTTATATGCTGACAATCAATAGAAACAACAGCGTCCGGTTTTATACCATTATGCAATAAAACACCTATTGCAGTGTCAGAGCAAATAATAAAAGTACCGCGTGTTTTATGTTTTGCAAGCTCTTCTATTTGCGTGTCAAGGGAAGGGCCTGCCGCAACAATAGCCGCATCTTTAATATATTTGGAAAAGAAATTGTACGCTTCGTTATTGGGGAAATTTGCAATATTACGGATAATATTGCAGAACCATCGTTTTCCAAAATAAGCCTGAACACTGTAATCGCCGCCGGTGTTTTCTATCGCTTTTTGAATTTCCGCCGCGGCAGCTTCGAATAATTCTTTATCTTGATCCGTTCTTGTTCTAAGGGGAAAAATTCTTATACCGCCGTGAATAGCGGGTTTGTAGTTGTTAAGAATAAAATTTTGAATCTCTCCATTTGCCGGATCCGTTAAAAGTGTAAAATTTTGATTATTTACAAGCTGGGAATAATCTTTAGAAGCAAGAAGTTGGTTTACGGCAGATTTGTCAAAATCTATTACCGCAACCCTGGCTCCGCTGTCCAGAGCGGCAAGGGGAGCGAAACCTCCGCCAAGCCCCAAAAAAACAATAAAACCTGTATCTTCGGGGATTGTCGCAAGTAATTTTTGAGCTTCCCGTACAGGGTCTATCGTTGAATGAAGCGGTTTTGTATTTCCGCAAGGTTGGAGTAAAGCAGGAACAATGCTGCCGTTTTTTGCGGTAAGAAATGAATACTTAATCAATTTATACTTCCTTGCGGGGCATCAGGGTGTGAGGCTGCTAAGGCGTGCAAAGAAGACAGATAATTTTCTATATCCTTGCCCAGTAATGGTTCTAGTTCCGCTCTTAAATCTTTTTCGTGTATTGAGTTTTTTAAGGCAGCAAGCAATATATCTATGCCGTTTTTGCATCTGACAGGGACATTTTTAAAATATTCGCCTGTTTTTTTTAACGCTTGCCCGCTGTAATCATTTAAATTGTAAATTCGTTTTGGCCATAAGCCGTACTGAGTTTTAAACCATTCGGCATAAATATCCATACTGCCGCCTTCTTTTATTAAACTTGATCTTGTAAAATATTGCGAATATAAAGGAGAATACCTTGTCGATTTTTCCAAAAACATATTGTCAAATACATAAGGTTTTATATGGGTTTGTATATCATTTACTGCAAGGTCTAAACCCGCAAGGTATATATTTCCGCTTGTAAGCTGCAAAGCAAGATCTATTGCGCTTGCGGTAACTGTCCCCCTTTGGGGAATTAAAACAGAAGGTAATTGCAATTCGTGCAAAATAACACTTTGCCACAAACTGCCGTCGTTTAGCAATAATGCAGGTGTGTTATAACATTGAGAGGGAAGGGCGGCGCACAATGTAATGGCAAGCCCTCCGGTATTATTTCCATAATATCTGTAAAAAGGATATAAATGTTTTACAGCCCAGCCGCCGCCATCTGTGGCAATTACAAGATCAGGTTTTATGCCGTTATGCCCAAGCGCCATTACAGATGAAGATGCCGCAATAATCAGGCAGTTTTCCTGAATCTTTTTTATATCCAAAAGGGCAGATTCCAAAGAAGGGCCGGAACCTGTAATAATAACGGGAATATCGGTTTTTTTGTAAAGAAGGGCGGAATTAATATTGCCTATGTTTCTAAAAAAATTATTTACCCATCGTTTTCCAAAAAAACTTACGGTTCTTTTTTCTGCTTCGAACCTTTTTACATATTTAACTGTTTTAGATAAAAGTTTTACATAGGCATCTTTATAGTAATTCATGGAAGGACGCCATTCAATTATTTTTATGGCGGGGGTGTTTTGCTGCAATGTGTTAAGAGTTAATTCTTTATCCAGTTTTTCTTCCGGTTCAGGATCGTTAACATAAAGAGCGATTATTTTACTGTTTGGAAACTTTTCCTGCAAGACAGGTATCATGTAGCCCTCTCCGGGCTCTATTAAAATAAAATATTCTGTATTGGGGTTTAATGACAGGGACGATATATATCGTACAGCTTCCAACTGGGGGTTATAACGAGAGTGAAGCTGCGCTCCATCCTTACCGCTTAAATCTGATTGCATAATTGTTGATTTTTCAGCCATAATGCAGATTTAAGCAGTCAAATTATACCAGCCCCAATTCCTTAAAGAGTTTCTTGTAGGAATCAAAGTATTGCGACTTTGCAAATTCTTCGATTTTTTCTTCCGGCAAGGATTCAAGAAGCTGATCCATATAGCTAAGAATATTTCTTAGTTCAGATCTTAAATCTGTAGGAATTTGGAATGGTAATCCCGGATGCGCAGGGGCTGCCGGAGCCGCCGCCGCTGGAGCTGCTTGTGGAGCAGCCGCAGGAGCCGCAGCTTGCGGAGGAGGCGCATATTGCGGTGCTGCTGCTTGAGGTGTCGGCTGTGGCGGCGCTGCCTGAGGCGTATATTGCGGGGCAGGAGCCTGTTCCGGATAATCGGATATTTCATCGGCAAAATCCGACGGTTCATCCAGTGAATCTAAATTCAGGGGTTCGTCGTCACCCGGCATATCGGCAAAATCGTCGAAGTTATCTTCAAAAGATATAGGATCATCTATGCTTTCGGTTTCTCCTTCATCTTCTTCCATAGAAATTTCAGGCTCATATTCTGCCGGCTCTTCCATTTCTATTTCTGTATCATCGCCGCTTTCCGTTGGAATATCTATCTCTATATCATCGAATGATTCTTCTTCGTCTATCGAGGACGGGGCTCCAAATTCATCTGCAGAAAAATCATCCGTCGAAAGATCATCGGAAGGAGTATCGAAAGGATCATCAGAAGGAGTATTGTCCATTGATGTTTCCGCAGGGATATCGTCGTCTATCGTAATATCGTCCAAGGAATCCATGTCAAATTCTTCTGAATGATCACTTATGCCGTCCAGCGATAATTCCGGTTCGTCTATTACCGCATCAGATAAATCAAAAGAATCGTCCATCGAAATACTGTCGTCCATGGAAATATCATCGTCCATGGAAATATCGTTATCTATTGGAGCTTCGTCTTCTATTGGGGTTTCGTCGTCCATTGAAAATTCATTATCTATTGGCATTTCATCTTCTAACGGAGTTTCGTCTTCCAGATAGTCTGCATTTTCCGGAGCAGAGGTAATGGGGATTGCTCCTTCTTCCCTTAGCTGCTGTAATTCTTCCGCATCTTTAGATTCATCTATTTCTACAGGAACCTTATCCTCTGAATTATCGTCAAGGAAATCGAAATCGTCGGCTGCAAGGTCTTCCGATAAAAATTCCGAGCCAAGATCTATTTCGCCAAGGTCCATGTCATCGTCTAAATCGCCGCCAAAATCGCTGTCCAGATCTATGCCCAGGTCGTTGCCAAGATCTATTTCTTGTTCGCCTAAATCATCCAGCCCCGAAGTATCCTCCGGCATATCAAACGAAAGGTCGTCGTCATTTAACGATACACTGTCATTATCAAAAGTTATGTCGCTGTCGTCGGAAGTATCTTCTGAAGATGCTTCGCCGGTAAAATCGCTCTCCATTTCTTCATTGGTTCCGGACTCTTCTATGAAATCAGCGGAGTTAAGAATGTTGTCAAGTTCATCGCCGGTTAAAGCTATTGTTTCATCGTCGTCATCATCGCCGCCAAGATTGTCTGCAAGACCTTTAGAGACAGGTTCTGTATATTCGTTTTCTGCCGGAGTAGAACCAAGAATATCATCCAGTTCATCGCCGGTAAGGGCAATCTTTTCGTCATCATCTTCGAAGAAGCCCGCTTTTTCGTCGGACGCGCCCGGACGGACATTGGAAAATTCTTTTTTAAGATCCTGTAGTTCTGTTCTGATAGAAGAAAGTTCTGTGGCTATTTTTTTTAGCAAGTTAGAAGAAAGCTCGCCATCTTCTTCGATAGCATTATTAAAATCGGACTGAATGGAATCGATATTACTTTCTATTGATTTTACGGTAGGTACCCCAAAGCTGTCGTCTTCTTCTTGTATGGCAGGCATATCAAAATCATCGTCTGAAAGACCGATAGAATCGCTTTCTTCGTCAGATGTATCAGATGGAATAGATAAATCGTCAAAGTTAAAATCGTCCAAATCTTTTTCTGCTACGGCAGGTTCATCGATACTATCAATATCGATATCATCATCTGGAAATTCCATGTCTGCAAATTTCGAGGATTCGCCCGAAGCTTCTTTAACATCCAGGACAGCATCGTCGAAGGTTAAGTCATCGTCCGACGAAGTATCGTCTGCTAAAGCTGATTTATCGACACTTAAGTCTGCGGACAGAACTTGAGGTTCGCTTTTTACCCATACGCCATATTCATCTAATTCTTCTGCAGAGCCAATGCTTCCGCGATCTGAATAAATTGAAGGTTTGTTATTACTTGCCATGTACCGCTCCCTAAATTAAACACTATATCGTTAAATATCGGTATTTCTCCCTGTTTTCAGTAGTTTTTCTCATATTAAATGATAATCTATGAAAGGACTGTTGTCAATGCTTTCTTTGCAACTGGTAAAGAAACATTCATAAATAACCGTAAATCGATATATGAGAATCTCCAAATACCTCATTGCATTATGGACTGCTGTAGCTGTATATACCCTTTTTTCGTTCCTGGGCGGTCCAAAGGGTGTATTTGGCTATAAATACCTACAGGAAGAGAAGGCTCAGCAGTGGGCAAATATTAAAGAATTAGGGATAATTAACGAAGAATTGGAAAAAAATAGAAATAATCTTCTTTACGATCAGGATACCTTGATAGTTCATGCCCGTCAGATGGGTTATGGCCATGAAAATGAACGATTTGTCCGAATTGTAGGTCTTGGAAATAGTAAAACTGCCCCTGTAATAACCGGAAATGTATATATTGCTCAAAAACCGGAGTATATTTCGGAAAAAAGTATTAAAATAGCCGCTATTTGCGCCGGCTTATTGGTTTTTGCTTTTTTATTGATGCTTGAAATTATAGAAAAAAAGACGCAAAACTAGAAATTTGAAGAATAACTCACACAGGGACACAGAGCCACAGAGTTGATGTTTGAAATCTAGATTTATTCATTTTATGCATTAAATTAAATGAAAATAATGAATTTATAAAAAAAAATATCAAATTAATGCTCTGTGTCTCCGTGGCTCCGTGTGATACTCTTTTTGTAAATAACTAGTTTTTGTGGCGGAATTCTCGTTGAATATCCCGTTTTAGGTCTTTTTCGCGGATACTGGCTCTTTTATCGAAGGCTTTTTTACCCTTACACAGCCCTAATTCCACCTTTACCCTGCCTTTTTTAAAATAAAATGACATTGGAATAAGGGTGTATCCTTTTTCGTCAACTTTACGATTTATGCGTTTTATCTCTTCCTTGTGAAGAAGCAGGCGTTTTTTTCTATTGGGGTCGTGGTTAAATATCGATGAAAATGGATTTTCCGCTATATTCAGGGAATTTACCCAAACCTCGCCCTTAATTACCTCTGCCCAGGCATCGGGGAAGGAAATTCTCCCGTCCCGGAAAGATTTTACCTCTGTCCCTAAAAGCTCTATGCCGCATTCATAGGTTTCGTCTACTGTGTAGTCGTAGCGGGCTTTTCGGTTTTGGGCAATTATTTTGATACCTTCGCTCATAATTTACCGCTATTGTTTTTCCGCAATTACCGTACGGAAAGTAACAATGGGGGAACGGAAATTAGGGGGTAAAGATGCCCTGGTAAGCGGAGAATTTGCTGTTTGCTTGCCGTATATTGCGCGTTCCGGAGAACCGACTGCCTGTATCGCATCGATATTGGAATTAAAATTTAAAGGGGCAAATGGGTCTGCGCACCATTCCCAGCCGGCGATACTTTCCCTATTTCTGGCTATTTCCAGTTCGGCTTGTGTCGGCAGGCGTACTTCCATATTTGACTGCGAGGCAGGCAGTCTTTTGGTAAGCCACTTGCAGAATGCTTCCGCGGCATACCAGGAAACACCTGTAACAATATCGCTGCCGTAAATCTGAGCCGGATGTCCTGCAATATCATCTTCGAAATAATCGATATAGTGATCTTGCCATTCGGGGTTTTCGGCAAGAAAGTTTTTAAAGAGGGTTTTGGGTACGGCAGTTATATTTATTGTTCCGGCTGCCGGTTCCCGTAAAACGGCAGTTTGCAGTTCGTTTTTATACCAGTTTGATTCTCTTACCAGAGCTGCAGATTCTGCCGGCAGTACATCTGTAAGCCATTTGGCGGAGCCCGGGTTTTCCGACAAAAAGACCAATATATCGGAAAGCGATCCGGTAAGCGCCGACGGGGACGGGGCTTGCCCCATATTATCCAGCAGGATTTTGGCGCGGGTTAAATCTCGCAGGGCGGCTCTGGTAACAGTAAAACGGGCGGCGGATTTTAAAATTTCTTTGCTTGCCATTATTTGCCGGATTTCCATTGATTGCCCTGTGCGGTAAACACCTTCAGATAAAACAAGCGGAATCTGCCAGGCTTCGGTAGGTTCTCCGCCAAAACTCCATGCGGCATACTCGGACGCGGCATTGGCAAGCGCTTTATATGGGTCTAAAGTTTTTAGGGTATATTCCAATTTAAAGGCGCGCGGGAAAAACCGTGTTCCAAAGATTCGTCCGGGGATTTCGCAGGCTTCTCCTTCGGGTTCAAAACCGGGAAGGACAACCTGGATATTAACAGTTTCGTTTGGTTTAATCGAATTAGGTATATGTATCTTTGTTCCCGATGTACCCATGTAGGTATCATTTATTCTTACTGCCGCGCCCGCAGGCTCTGTTTTAACGATTAAAACAGCTCCGTGGTTTACAAGCCCATGATGGACAAATATGAAAAAGAGAATTAATAATAAAGCTGCCGAATAAAAAACCGTAAGATATACCCCCGGTTTTATCCCAAATAGCGGCTTTAGTTTGACTATATCGTCTGTTTCGTTTTCAGGTGTTTTTGCGTTTTTTTTGCTCATATCAGAATTATATAAGGATAACTAATTAGGAACAAGATATAAAAAAGAGCTGCCCGATGTGTACCGGACAGCTCCATGCCCTTGAGGCATATCGGAACTATAGTGATTTGGGAGGGGAACTATAATCCCGACATTAAGTATATCGGTAATAAGGTCGATTTTCTGTAATTGTTTTTTAGATACTGTTAGTTTTCTTCCTGAATCGTAACATCAACCGCCATTGATACACGGTAGGTTTTGCCTTTTTGGACATTTATAGACCTTGTTACCGTATAATCGCCAACCTGGAACCTGACTTCGTGATTTCCGGGGTCTACCGTAACAGATTCCTGGGTTCGCGGAATTTGCGTGTTATTCAGGTAAATTCTGGCGTTTTGGGGCGCTTCGAAGATAATAATGGGGGTAGGATCAAGTAATTCTATCGATAAATCGATAATTTTAGCCCTTTCTACAACAAAACGGCGGCTTTCGTTGCGGTAGTCGTCGGACAGGATTACAAGATGATGCTCTCCCTCTTTTAATAAAATTTGTTCGTTAATATTGGTTATTACTGTATCATTTATGCGGACTGTAAAGGGTCTGTTTCTTAATTGCGCGGGATAACGGAAATTCAGCCTGATAGCTCCTTCATCGCTTAAAATTGGCCGTACAGTTATGTTAAATCTCATGGATTCCAATTCAGAGGAAAGCCCCTTCATTGCGGGAATAAAGCCAAAAAGAATGGGGAATGTATTGGGCAGGGTAATGCCGGTAGGAACTGTCACAGAGGTAGTTGTTCTAAGCCCGTGATTTTGCCGTACCGGAATTTGATAAATTGTCTGAAGCCTTGCGGGTAGTGGTTCCAGGGCAATTCTGGTTCCGCTAATATCGACAACACCGGAAGCGGTTTTTGGCGTTAAATTATTATAAATTACCATTACAAGGGCATTGCGGTAGGGTATCCAATTTTGCGGAGCGGAGACAGTTATTTCTATTCCCCTTAGAAACCTTGCTTCGGGCCCCAGGTTTATAAGCAGAGAACTGTTAATACCGATAGAGGCGCTGCTTCCCTGCGGTCTTTCCGGTGATACTTCTATGGTGCTTTCTACAACTGTTCTGAAAGGTTCCGAATGCAAATGAATGCCGGGAAACAACAGGCAAATTGCCAATAATACCAAGCTTCTGATCTTTTCCGTCCTTAGGTTTTAGTTCCGGAGTCTTCTTGCCGGATCAATAGGTCTGCCGTTTTGTCTAAGCTCAAAATGCAGATGTGGTCCTGTAGATTGACCTGTTGTTCCTACTCTTCCTATAAGAGTACCCGATCTTACCGTTGTATTCAAGGTTGTTTCTGTTTTTTGCAAATGCCCATACAAACTTGTTAATCTGTCCCTGTGGGTAATAATGATATAAATTCCGTAGACAGGATCGTTTCCAATTTCTGTTACAGTTCCGTCGGCTATTGCATAAACTTCGGTTCCTTCCGGCGCCGCAAGATCCATCCCATGATGCATAAGAATATTTCCTGTTACCGGGTTCGATCTTACTCCAAAGCGGCTTGTTATGCGGAAATATCTAAGAGGAAAACGCATTCCCGCATTCAGAAAAAATGTTCTTTCTGTCGGCGTAAAATCCGCGCCGGGAAAAAAATGAAAAGTTTCTGTTCTGCCGCCCCTGTTTACTTTTATATCGACTGATTCTTCGTGCGCAAGTCTGGATGCCGCCAGCAATTTTTCTATTTCAGATTGATAATTTTCCGGAATATATAATCCGGGGAATGAGGGTAAAAGTATTGTTTGGCCTTCTTCCAAGGCGGTTACATGGGCAATTCTGTTTATGCTTGCCAGGGCGGAGTAGGGTATATTGCATCGTGCCGCTACGGAAAAAAGATCATCGCCGGAGTTAAGGGTGTACTGGTAAATTGTAAGATGAGATGCGGTTTCTTCGATTTGGGGGGTAACAATGCGGTTCCGAATACCGGCAAGCCGCCTTCTATTGCTTTCTACATCGTTAATATACTGCCTAAAGATGGTATCTCTGGAATCCATCCTTGTAATGACGGGAAAACCGTCCGCGGACTGAGGGCTGCTTTGAGCCCCGCAGACCGGCAGACAGGTAAACGCCAGTAAAAGAACAAGTAAATTATGCTTGAACAATAGCGTCTGTTGGGCAGGAACCTACACAAGCGCCGCAACCGGTGCATATTGCAGGATCTATGCTGTAGGCTCCGTCTTTTTCGGAAATTGCTTCTACAGGGCAGTCGCTGACACAGGAGCCGCAGTTTACGCAAGAATCGTTAATTTTATAGGCCATTTTTTTCCTCTCTATAGTTTTAGATAATGACATAATAACATGGATATGGTTTTTTGGCAAGGGGGTATTAGGGAAAGGCGCAAGTTTGCCGAAAATTTACTATAGGGAGAACGGCATGATATTTGGCGGTATTTTAATAGCTTTAATAATTATGGTAATTATGATTAGCATGGCTGTCGGGAAAAAAGCGGATAAAAAAACCCGTATTGCCGCGCTTATTGCTTTGGGTGTAATGATTTTAACCGTAATTATCTGTATTATTTTTGCTTTTACCGATACTACTGTTGTACAAGACCCGTCCAGGCTAATAGTCGGAGAACCTCTGGAAGTTAAAAAAGAAGGCGAAAATAGCGTGATATTGGTTTTCCTTGTTTTATTCCTGGCAGCGATTTTTACTGTAACAGCAGTTCTTGCAATGAAAGAAAACCGAAAGCAAATGGAGAGCAATAAAAATATTAAATCTATATCTAACTGGTAAATTTAGAAATAATTTTATCGCACCAGGTATCAAATTCCGGGTCTTCTTTTTGCAGCTTTTTGTTCGCCAAAACATTTGTTATTGTTTTTTTGATTCCTTCGTCTGCGCGTACAATAGCGCAATAACCGGGAACAAGGCGTTTTAATTTGGAGTTGTCAAAAATAACAGAGTTGGCTTTGTCTCCTGTCAGGCTTCCGTTAAAATCGTATTTTCCGTTCGAAGCTTTGTCCAAATATTTACTTGCTATATGCACCGCCTTTAATTCGACATTTAAAGCATCTGCAATTATTTGATAAATTTGATTCCATGTCAGGCTTTCGTCGGAGGTGATATGAACAGCTTCGCCTATGGCGTGGATATTGCCCATCAATCTTATAAACGCCCGCGCAAAATCGCTGTTGTGGGTAAGTGTCCAAAGACTTGTGCCGTCTCCGTGAATTATTACGGGTTTGCCGTTTAACATTCGTTTTAAAACCTGCCAGCTTCCGTTATTGCCGTGAACTCCAAGGGGTACGCTTCTTTCGTCGTAGGTGTGGCTTGGGCGGATTATTGTAATTGGAAAACCGCATTCGCGGTATTTTTGCATAAGATATTCTTCGCAGGCGATTTTATTGCGGGAATATTCCCAATACGGGTTTGCCAGGGGAGTGCTTTCGGTTACAACACAGGAAGAAAGGGGTTTTTGGTAAGCCGATGCCGATGAAATAAAAATAAACTGCCTGCAAAGACCGTTAAAAATTTCAAAATCTTTTTGAAGATTCTCGGGAACAAATGCGATAAAATCCGCTACAACATCGAAACGCTTTCCTTTGCCGATAGCTTTTTCGCATTTTGCCCTGATTGCCGCTCCGCTTTCGGTTCGGATATCGCATTTAATTTGGGTAACGCCTTTAAATTCACTCTTGCGGGTTCCGCGGTTAAGGTGGTAAACCTCCCATTTTTCCTGCACCGCAAGCCTTGTAATTGCGCTGGAAATGGTTCCTGTTCCGCCTATAAATAATATTTTCATGGATTAAATTATACCCCCTGTTTAGCTGTTGTGTCGAGATGTGTTTTTACTTATTTATGCGGCTTCTTTCTTTTGCTTATAAATCCGTAGTTTTTATATATCCGCCTTTATGGAAATGATACTCTTTTCCTACGCCGGGTCCCTGAGGGTTTTTTGGAGCTTTGCTGCTGGTTTTAGCGGTATGCGCAAAAGCCTTTACCCCTACATACATAACTATTGCTCCGACTATAATAAGAATAGCGTATAAAATAAACTGTATCAAAAAATAGAAAAAGGCAAGCATTACAACTATATTAATGGGGATTAAATAAATCTTGCGGCTTTTTAAGAATAATATAATTGACATTGCGGTAAAGCCCGCAACAATAGTGAACAACAAGATGATTGTAAATTTTGCGCCCCCAACTACATTGTCTACTCTTACTCCAAGCGGGTCTAATCCAAATAATGGCAGAATAATTAAGGCAGAAATTCCTGCCAGCATTAGCCAGAAAGGAAGTCCCAGCACTTTGTAGCCATAACTGTTTTTCATAAAATTCATATAAGGTTTAAAACAAATATTGTACGCGATAATAAATATTGCCGCTACAATCACATATGCTATAGCCCAAGACATACCGACGAATATAGTTTTTCGGAGTGATTTATTCAATCCTTTTTCGATAGCTTTGCGAATGATATCGCCTACAAATACTTCTATTTCCGGTTTTTCCCAGCCATATTCGCCTTCTTTTGTGATAATGGCAGAACCTTTGCCGGGCGGCTTGGAAAATTCAATGGCAAGATAGTATGTGCCCGGAAGCAGTATGTTGCTTACCCTGTTTCCGCTGTCAATTCTTACAAATTTATCGTTATACAAATAGAAACCTAAAATATCTTTCGTTGTATAGCGGATCTGATACAAAGTGGGCTCGGTTACTTCCATAACAAAGGCAACCTCTTTTTTTTCCTCGGTGAATTCCAGTTCAATATCTTGATACATTGGGGCAGGCTGGGCATTTGCGAACAGTTTTTCCTTGCCGCTAACCGGTAATGTTTCGTAATAGACATCTTTGGTAATAATAAAAGAATAATCTTTTGCTCCGCGTGATATTATGCTAAAACTATGTTTGCCGGCTTTTAAACTTTCGCTGATTTTAGCTCCGTCGTTTATTTCTTTTCCTTTTTTGTTAAATAAGCGAAAAAGCATCCAGTTATCAGGGTTCGAGCTGTCTGTCGTCTGTTGAAAATAATATCTGCCGTCTACCGGGGCTGTAAATGTGAAGAAAACTTCATTATTTTCATCGAAAGAGCCTGTAGCTATTTTATCGATAGTAAGAGAAGAATCGTCTTGTTCTGTGGCAATGATATCTTGTTTTGCTTCCCCGGATTTAAAAATCGGCGATAGAAGGAAAAAAAAGACAAGAAGTAAAGCTGTAAATATCCCCAATGGCAGGAGTATTCGAGTTATGGAAGTATCTTTGCTGTTTTCTTCTGTCTCTTTAGTTTCTTTTTTCATTTTGGCTTCTCCTTCATGGATTTGTGTAACTATTATATTTTATCATATATTTGACCTTTTATGGTAGACGGGGGAAGATATAATGGGTAATAGTATCTATCTGCAAGGGGTCTACCTGAAATGATAATTTATTCCAGCTTGCTTCATTATTCCGTTTGCGGACTTTTTTCTCGTACTCTGCCATTATGCCATAACCGCTTGTGATTCAACTTTAAATATTAATTTTACTTCCTTGTAGGGTTTATTATTCATTTCCAGTATTTCTGGTACAGCCAATTTAAGACGGTTAATTAATGTATCAAGGGAATTGTCTTCCAGAATTATAGGAATATCATTGTTTTGGGCATACCATTTTTGCGCTTCGTCATCAAATGCGATTGCAATTGAATATTCGCTAGATTGGGGAGTTACAGTTATTCTTGCCTTGCCCACAGGCAAATCCATTGGCAAATCCAGAAAAATCTTACGGTCATTTGGTATTTCTACCGTTTGTGTAATGGTCATGTTAATAATATAGCACAAAAGGGGGAAATGGGCAAGGAAAAGGCGGGCAGAAAGGTGAGGGGGTGAAAAACAGATACTTTCTTAGCTGTGATTTGTGATAATCTCTAAAAATTGTTCAGGTGTTACTATGATATTGGAGTCGGAAGAGAAATCTTTGGTATTGCGGGTAATGATGTAGTCAACAGAAAGGCTTTCTCCAACAATGAACTGGACAGAATCCTCAAAGTCGTCCCATTCAAGCTCAAGCGCTTTGTAGATGTCGTCTCCAGTTACAGTGGCTGGCTGGAAAACTTGCAGCATTTTCTTTATAGCTTTGAGTGCGGCTGTTTTCCCAAGGCTTTTTCTTGCAATGTAGTAAATATCTGTTACGGCTGATGCAGAGATATATCCGGTTATTTGCCCTATTTCAGCAAGATTAAAAATTGTATTGGAACCGGCAAAAAATTCCGGCTGTTTTAGTAATTTATTCAATGCGATATTGGAGTCAATCAGTACCTTCATTGTAGGTGTCTTGCCAGCCTTTCATTACGGATTTGCTCAATGGTAATGTCACCAAGGTGTGCCAATATTCCTGTTAGCGAGTCTGATATTGGTGTTTTGGCGTTCTGCAGCATTTCATCTAATTCTTTTCTTGTAAGACGAAGTTTAGGAGACTTAGCCATGCTGTCCTTTTTAATAAAAGGGATAATTTTTAGTTCAACTTGTGCAGTTGCCCCTGCCGGTATTTCTTTAGGAACTTTAATGTTCAGCCACCGGTCATTTGGTATTTCTACCGTTTGTGTAATGGTCATGTTGCTATTATAGCACAAAAGAGGAAAACGGGCAAGGGAGCTACCCCTTCCCCTTGCGCGGGCGTATTTTGCTTAACTCCCTAATAGAGGAAATCAATTCTTTATCCTTAATAATTTCTTCCATTGTCGCAGGAAGGCGGTATGTCCAGTTAAAATCATTGGTGGTACCGGGTACATTTACCCTTTCCTGCGCAGGATCTTTTGCATACCAATTATTGGAAAGATGCAATAAATCTTGTATTTGGAAAACACGAAAGCGCGACCTTGCAGATACAGCTTTTGATAAAATAATTTTTGCTGTTCCCGGATTATACTTCTTTGGAAGCGAAGGTACTCCAATAAATCCTGCAAATTGCTGCTGGTCTGCTTCGATTTCCCACCATTCACGGACAGTAGAGCTGTCATGCACAGCAGGAGTACATACGCTTAACGACGGGTAATCTTCGAATGGCACATACGGCTGTCCGTCGCCGCCCCAGTCACGATGCCAGCGAACTACTCTTAAGCCCAATATTTTTAACCTGGAAAGAATTTTTGGAACACAAGCGGGAACAGCTCCCAGATCTTCTGCGCATGCAAGCATGGAAGTTGATTCTACCAATACAGAAAGAAGTTTTTTTCCCTGCTCCGCCCATATTTTTTCCGATCTTAGCCGGCGTTTTTCCAGCAAGGCTTCCAAATTATTTTTTTCTTCGTAGGATAATGATTTATACCCTGTAGATTCCCTGAAATACCAAACCGGAATATAACATCCTTTTTCATATTTTAAAAAAGTTCTGTCATGCCATTTATAATAAAGAAAATCGCAGGATGCAGGATGCAGACCTAAAGCATCTATATCTTTTTCTCCCTTTATTTTCTTTTTATAAAGCCATAACTCTTCGTTATTTACCCTGTCCAGGGCTTTTGTAAATATTTTTTCTGCCGCCTCTGCAATTTCTTCTTCTTTATAAGTACTGCCCCAGTTTCTTTTTAATGCATCCCAAATTTCGCCTGTCGGAATATGAGGGCGGGTAAGCCAGCGGACTCTGTCTTTGTCAAAACCAAGCCGTTTTAAGTCGCCGCCTTTTACCGGCGTGTAAGGCACAAAACGCCCAAGCGCGGAAGAATAATCGTTACGCGAACTTGCCCATATACGGAAAAATCCCAAAACATGATCTATCCTGTAAGCCTTGTAATATTTTTCCGCAACTTTAAGGCGTAATTTCCACCATGCAAAATTATCTTTTTCCTGCGCCTCCCAATTATAAATTGGGAAACCCCAGTTTTGCCCTGCGGGGCTGTACATATCGGGCGGCGCTCCTGCAGAAAGCTCTTGAATAAATAATTCGGGATGCGCCCATACATCGCAGCTGTCTTCGTTCATCAATATAGGAAGGTCGCCTTTTAAAATTATTCCTGCTGCGGCAACCGCTTTGGCGGCATTTCCAAATTGAATATCCAGCGCCTGCTGAAGCCATGTCCAAAAAAGATGTTCTTCCTGCAAAGATTTATCTTTCCATAGTTTATCAATATCGGAAGAAGCTGCATTTTTATATTCTTTCCAGTCTTTCCACGATTTTTCTTCGTTGGCTTCTTTTAATCTGCGATACACAGCATATTCTTTAACCCAGGAATTGTCTTTTATCCACGCAGAAAGCTGTCCGCTGTCAGCGGATTTTATAATCGATACTTTATTGGCATTAAAAATTTCCCGGCAAATTTCCAGTTTTTCTTTGAGTATATTATAATGGGAAAAACGGACAGCGGTATCGAATTTATTCCGTGCATCTTTTAATCGTTTTTTTATGGGGTCGGCGGTATCTTTAAACTCATCTAAATCTTCGATTCTTAAATACAAGGGGTGCAAGCCAAAAGCTGTTAAACTTGAATACGGAGAGCTTTCGTAGCCTGTATCATTTACAGGTAAAATCTGAATAATCCTTATTCTCATTTTTTTACATAAAAGAGCAAATTGGACAAGATCGGCAAATTCACCTACTCCCATGCCATTCTTGCTTCGCAGCGATCCTACAGGAATTGCCGCGCCAATCAGCCGTTTATTCATTAAAGGTTTTGACATATCTGCCTCCTCATTCATATAAGTATAGCACAAAAAACGGTATTATGGCATAATAAAATCTAATGAACAAAATACTCAGCGAAAAAATAAAAGAAGCTTTTTCCTCTGTGCTTCCCATAACCGGTATTGTTTTGGCAATAAGTGTAATATTTACACCCATTCCGGCGGGAAATGTTCTTATGTTCCTTGCAGGAGCCGTACTTCTTGTACTGGGAATGGGATTTTTTTCTTTGGGAGCGGAAATGTCTATGATTCCAATGGGGGAAGGCATAGGAGTACAGCTTACTAAAAGTTCAAAATTGGCTTTAATTATTATTGTAAGTTTTGTAATGGGAGTAATAATTACCGTTGCAGAGCCGGATTTAATAGTTTTGGCAGAACAGGTGGCAAAAAGCATTCGTTTTTGGGATTTGATTTTTACTGTCGCTGCCGGTGTAGGATTGTTATTGGTAATTTCCGTACTGCGAACTCTGCTAAAAATACGGCTGTCAGTATTATTTATAATAATTTACGGAATCAGTTTTTTATTGGCAATATTACTTATAAAGTATAAGGGCAATTCATTTATTCCGATTGCTTTTGAGTCAGGCGCTGTTGCCACCGGTCCAATTGTTGTTCCGTTTATTTTGGCAATCGGCGTGGGTCTTGCATCCATTCGCAGCGACAAAGATTCGCATGATGACAGCTTTGGACTTGTAGCTCTGGTTTTATCGGGACCCGTTTTAGCCATGCTGGTTCTGGGATTTTTTTACGAAACATCGGGAATAGAAATAGGAATAGCGCCTATAGATCCGGCAGTTGCAGCAGCTAATTCCCGCCAGATATTCGGATTCTTTGCCGGAGAACTGCCAAAGCAATTATTGGATGTATCTCTTGCTATGGGTTCCATATTGGTATGTTTTTTGGTTTTTCAAATTGTTACCCGCCGCTTCCACAAACATCAGCTTGGGCGAATTCTTATAGGTTTTCTTTATACACTTTTAGGGCTTGTGTTTTTTTTAACCGGGGTAAATGTTGGTTTTATTCCTGTAGGTCAGCTTATAGGTTCTGCATTGGCTTCTTCAGAGTTTAATTGGATTTTAATACCTCTGGGCGCTATAATTGGTTATTATATTGTAGCTGCAGAACCTGCCGTTTATGTCCTTAACAAACAGGTAGAAGAAATTTCGTCGGGAGCAATTACCGCAAAAATGATGAACCGCGGGCTCGCTATCGGTATTGCTTCCGCTCTTGCGCTTACCATGACAAGAATCCTTTTTGGCATTCCCCTTCTTTGGATTTTAATTCCGGGTTATATTATTGCTCTTGTGCTTACATTTTTTGTACCTAAAATATTTACCGCAATTGCATTTGACTCCGGCGCTGTGTGTACAGGTCCAATGAGCGCAACATTCCTTCTTCCGCTTGTAATGGGAGTTGCCGAAGGTATTGGCAGAAACCTTATGCACTACGCTATCGGTATTGTGGCAATAGTCGCAATGACTCCTGCCATTGTTATTCAAGTAATGGGGCTTGTGTATCAGATTAAAATTAATAAGGCTGTAATTCTTGCCGAACAGCATGATATTATATTGTCCGCTGCAACCGCAGGAAAAGCAATTGACTGGGGAGCAATTACCGTTTATTCGGAGGGCAAATAAATGGCAAAGAAAATTTTATCCAAACTTTTACCGAATTTAACCTCGTCTAAATCTAAAACAACTAAACCCAAAACAAAGGAAACTTCTGTATCCGCGGCTGTAAAACCCAAAAAACCAAAACCGCCGCAGTTAAAATATATTTTCTTTATCGTAAACTGGAACTGCGCAAATATTGTTACAGATATACTGGAAGAAGAAAAAGTGCGATTTTATTTTGTCGGTAAGGGCATGGGAACCGCAACTTCGGAAAGATTGGATCTTCTGGGTATTGGCGCAGAAGAAAAAGCAATAATAACCTGTCTGGAACAGGATATTGGCGCGCATATTTTAATGAAAGAGGTAAGTAAAAAAATAAACCTTGCAAATCCCGGAACAGGAATTTCGTTTTCTGTTCCACTTTCTGCAATAAATAATCCTATCTTGTTGATTTTTAAGCAGAGTATTTTAAAGAATGAAAAAATCTCCGCTGTCGAAAAAAAAGGAGTAGATACAGATATGGCAAAAAAATATTCACACGATCTTATAGTAGCAATAATTAATCATGGCTACAGCGATGAATTTATGGATACCGCACGGGAAGCCGGCGCTGCCGGAGGCACTATACTTGATGCCAGGGGGCAGGCTCACGAAGGGGCGGTAAAATTTTTTGGAGTTTCCGTACAGGATGAAAAGGAAATTATCCTTATTCTGACAAATGACGAAAAGAAAGTTGACATTATGCGGTCATTAAGCGAAAAGCACGGGCTTAACAGCAAAACTCATGGTATAATATTCTCTGTACCCGTTGACAGCGTAATGGGCTTAAGTTTGTAGCGGTTGCTATATAAATAAATCTAATATTTAAGGAGAATTTTATGAAATCGAACAATACTCGGGGCAAATATCTTTTTACTTCGGAGTCAGTCGGAGAAGGCCACCCGGACAAACTTTGCGATCAAATTTCCGATGCAATTCTTGATGCTCTTATTAAAGATGATCCTCAGAGCAGGGTTGCATGCGAAACTTTTTCGTCAACATCATTGGTATTGGCTGGCGGTGAAATTACCACCGAAACATATGTGGATATTCAAAAAATAGTAAGGGATGTGGCAAAAGAAGTTGGATATACAAAATCAGATTACGGTCTTGACTGTAACTCGATGGCGGTTCTTAACATGATTCACAGCCAGTCCCCGGATATTTCGCAGGGAGTTTCCGGCATGGGTCTAAAAAAGTTTAAGGGTCAGCAGGGAGCAGGGGATCAGGGCATGATGTTTGGTTATGCATGCAACGAAACAAAAGAACTTATGCCCATGCCTATTATGCTTGCGCATAAGATATTAATGAACGCGTCTAAACTGCGAAAAAACAAAACGATCAAATGGCTGCGTCCGGATTCGAAAAGCCAGGTTACTATTGAATACGACGGTTTTAAACCTGTCCGCATAGATGCCATTGTTGTTTCTCATCAGCACGATCCCGATGTTTCTTACAAGGAAATAGAATCAACAATAATAGAAAAAATTATTAAACCGGTATTGGAGCCGACAGGTATGTTGGATAAAAAAACCAAATACTACATAAATCCTACAGGTCGATTTGTAGTTGGCGGACCATTCGGCGACACAGGTCTTACAGGCCGAAAAATTATCGTTGATACTTACGGCGGTATGGGACGGCACGGCGGAGGCGCGTTCTCCGGCAAAGACCCAACCAAGGTTGACCGTTCTGCCGCTTATGCCGCGCGTTATGTTGCAAAAAATATTGTCGCCGCAAAACTTGCAGACCGCTGCGAAATTCAGCTTGCTTATGCAATAGGAGTACCGTTCCCTGTCTCCGTTATGGTTGACACATTCGGTACTGCAAAGATACCGGAAGAACGAATCGAAAAAGCTGTAGTAAAGGTTTTTGATTTATCGCCTGCCGGCATTATTAAAACCCTGGATCTTCGTAAACCAATTTATCAAAAGACAGCTTCTTACGGGCACTTTGGAAGAGACGAGTTCTCCTGGGAAAAAACAAATAAGATTGATGCGCTAAAAAAAGAAGTGGGTTAAAAATAGGCTGCAAGCATTTTAAGCGAGGGGGCGCAGGTTATTATGGATATTAATACAAAGATAGTCAGGGAATTTTGCGAAAAATTATTTTTTGCATACGGATTTTCTGAAGACGAAAGTAAAATAATTACCGATGTTCTTTTGCTTGCCGATCTTTATGGCATAGAGTCTCATGGGATACACCGGCTTGTTCGTTACCACGACGAAATTACCTCAGGGCAAGTTGCCGTAAAAGCAAAAACAGGAATTGTCCACGAAACTGCAATCTCCGCCACAATGGAAGCAAATAAAGCTATGGGGCAGCTTGTCGGCGTAGAAGCAATGAAGCTTGCCGTAAAAAAAGCGCAAACCAGCGGCTGCGGCATGGTAACGGTAAGAAACTCTAACCATTATGGCATTGCGGCTTATTATACCGAACTGGCAGCCGCCGAAGATTTAATCGGTATAAGCATGACCAATACCGAAGCAATCTGTGTTCCAACATTCGGATCGCAGGCAATGACGGGAACAAATGCGCTTGCTCTTGCCATGCCGGCAGAACCTTTTGTTTTTTCATACGATGCATCCACAACTGTTGTTCCCCGCGGAAAATTGGAAGTTTACAGAAAAAACGGGCAGCCCTTGCCGGATTTATGGGCGCTTGACGCAAACGGCAAACCCTGCTCGGATGCCGCTATGGTAATAGACAATATTATTAACAAAGCAGGCGGCGGTATTGCTCCCCTTGGAGGAATTGGCACATTGCATGGCGGACACAAAGGTTATGGACTTAGCGTTATTGTCGATCTTTTTTCTGCGGTTGCAAGCGGAGGGCTTACATCCAACTTTGTAAACAGGCAGCCTGCCCATACAGGTATTTGTCATTATTTTATGGCGATCGATTACGGTATCTTTGGCGAAAAAACTTCCATAAAAAACAATATGTCAAAATTTTTGCAAGAATTAAGAGACAGTAAAAAAGCCGAGGGACATAATCGAATTTATACTCACGGAGAAATGGAATCGGAATTAAAATCCCGGCGGGAAAATACAACAATACCTGTCAGCGAAAAAACCCTAGAAGAAATGCAAAAAATTGCCGGGGAGCTGAATGTTACGCCTCTAACACTACCCCTTCTTTAGCCATCATTACTTCTGCCGAAGCGTCTTTTTTATATTTTTCTTCCAGCTCAAACAATTGGCTGTCCGTACGCGAAGGTTCGTGATGATAAAATGCAATTTTTTTTACGCTTGCGCTTTCCGATAATCTTACTGCATCTTCATAACTGGTATGACCCCATCCCTGTTTTCCGGAATATTCTTCTTCCGTATATTGAGCATCGTGTATAACAATGTCTGCATTTTTACAAAAATTAATAATTTTTTGGTTTTCTTCGGCAGCGGCAATTTCTCCTTCTCTTGCGGTTTCTGCATCAAAATTTGCATGATCCGGATTTGTTGTAAAAAGATTATGGAAAGGTTCGTGGTCTATTACAATAGCTATAGATTTGCCTTTATAATCAAAACGATACCCAAGACATAAAACAGGATGATTCAAATATTTAGTGGAAATACTTAAGCCGCCGCCAAGATCCATTGTTGTTTCTTTTATCTGTTTATATTCTATGCTTGCGGCAAGCTCCCCTGCGCGTACCGGCCAGTAACGGTAAGAAAGCTGAGTTTCTATAATATCTTTTAGGGTATCGTTCTCGAAAGTAACGGGACCCGTTATACACAACTCTGTACCCGGAATATAAACCGGGGTAAACATGGGAAACCCAAGTATATGATCCCAATGTGTATGGGTTACAAAAATTTCCGCTTTTATTTTTCCGTATTTTTTTAAATCGTTTTTTATTAGCCATTCGCCCAAAGGACGCACGCCTGTACCAAGGTCTATAATAAGCAGTCTTTCGTCCGCCCTTATTTCCAAACAAGATGTGTTTCCGCCATAAATTACCGTATCGGGGCCCGGGCATGGGATAGACCCTCGTACTCCCCAAAATTTTACTGAAAGCATAGGTTAATTATAGTCCGATTAGCGGTTAAATTCAAGAAAACATAAAATCTGTCTGAAGAAAGGGTGAATATTTGCCGTTAATATAGTATATTATTATAGAAACATAATGAAGAAATTCTGCGTTTTTACTGCTATTTTTATCTTTCTCGCCGTGGGGGTCTGGGGGCAGACTACTTATTCATGGAATATTGCAGGGGGGGATTGGCACACACCAGGTAACTGGACCCCAAATGGAACTCCGGGTCCGGCAGACAGCGTAATAATAAATAATGCCGCAGCCTGGGGTATGACTTTATCAGGCAATGTTACTGTACAGAGTTTTACTGTTGCTCCTGGTGTGCTGGGAAATCTAAATCTTGGCGGCTACACTTTAGAAGTTGTTGACTTAACATATAATAATGGCGCCGGTAATCAGTTTCGTCTTGATAATGGTACGGTAAATGTTACCGGTACAACAACATTAAATGGTGTTTTAGAGTCTAATGCTCATGTTGATGTATTTATTAATCATCTAATTGTTGATGGAGCCGGTACAGTAGGATTTAACCTTGCTCCAGGGACTATTACCATGAACGGCGCGAATTTAATTATGTTAGCACACACTGATCCAAATCAATTAACAATTCAAGGAGTGCCCAATCCTCCGGTAAATTTAAACGCAGGACATAGACATGTAACAATTGACTTACTATTTCAAACTGATGTAGTACTTGGAGGCGCTACAACTGCCGGTAGTATAACTATTATAAATGGAAGTGTAAAAGATTCGGGTACGCTTAATTCTGGCAGTGGTAGTATAAGTATTGAAAGTCCTCCCTACACTGGACCCGGACCAGTAATAATTGTTGACGGGGATCCCGTAGTTGTATCAAGCGGTACTTATATATGGACAGGAGCGGCTGGAGCTTGGAATGTACCGGGCAACTGGGAAGTTGGCGGTGTTACAGCTTCTGATTATCCCGGGCAGAGTGGAGCCGGTAATGAAGTAATTATAAATACCGGCGGCAATGTTGTGTTAAATGTAAATATTACAAATACATTGGACAGTCTTGTAAATGCCGGAGAGCTTACACTTGGAGCAAATAATCTTTCGACAGTAGATTTAGCAAATACCGGAACCCTATCTTTGATCGGCAATGCAGGTCAAATATCAGGCGGAACTCACACAACAATGGGCGGAACTGTTGTGTTTACAGGCGCCGGTACTACTTTTGCGGGTATCAGCGATTTTTCTAATTTAACAATACTGGGCGGAGCAAGGAATGTCTCTTCAACAGCAGTTACAGTAGGCGGTAATCTAAACATTATCGGCGGCTCGCTTACAGCAAACTCTCTGGCTGTTACCGGAACCAGTGCAATAAGCGGCGGCATTACCACAACCGGCAGCCAAACTTATGGCAGCGCTGTAGCATTTAATACAGGAACATATACATTATCAGCTGTGGGTTATACTATAACCCTTCCAAATACGGTTACAGTTAATGGTGCGGCAACATTGACAGCTAATAATATAAGTTTAGCAGGAACAGTCAGCGGTACCGGCTCATTAACTTTTAACAATACTACAGTAACGGGAAGTAATACTTTTACTGATAATGTTACGCTTATCTGTACCGGAACAGTTCAATTTGCAGCCGGTTCTATACAGAATTTTACCGGTTTTGCAGTTTTAAATGCCACAGGTGCAGTTGCCTTGCAAGGAGCATCGCTCCCAGGGCAATGGTTTATAGTAGGTCTTTCTGCTCTAAATTTCACTGCTAGTCCGACAACAACTATAAAAGACTTAAATTTTCATACTCCTTTGAATTGGACTGCTGGTGTTGATGCCGCTGACGGCGGAAACAATACAAATGTATTTTCGGCAGGCAGTGTTACCTATACATGGACAGGAGCAACCAATAGCATATGGGCAACCGACACCAACTGGCAGGGCGGCGTATCTCCGCTTGCAGGTAATAATACAGCAATAATAATTATTACAAACGCCGGATATTCTCCCCAGCTTACAGCCAATCTTGCTTGCGATACATTAACAATTAACCCAGGCGCCGAAATAAATCTTGTTAACTTTAATCTTACCGCGGCAACAACAATAACAAACAATGGCACAATACAACTGCATGGCGTAAATAATCAGGTAACTGTCGGCGGAACGGCTCCGGCGGGAATCGCGGGAACAATATCTTATTACGGAACTGTTGCCGGCGGGAATTATTGGATCTTTGGAGATACTTATACAAATCTTACGGTAGAAAGTACTGCCGCAATGAGAGTGATACCTTCATTATTTGTGACCGGAACCAGCGCAATAAAGGCAAACATTACCACCGACAGCGGCGGGCAAACCTACAATGGTCCTGTAATATTGGGCAATAATGTAAATTTTACCGGCGACCCGGGCACTTCAATTCAATTTGTAAGCACTGTCAGCGGAGACGGCACGGATCGTTCGTTAACAGTAACTGATGCAAGAGTGCAATTTGATGGCGCAGTAGGCGGTAACATAAGCAGTGTTAACATCACCTTTGGAGACACTTACATAAACGCAGATATTACCACTGTTAGCGGGCAAACCTACGCGGGTCAGGTAACATTGGGCGGCGGTGTAAGTGGTACTCTTCGAACCCTTACAGCAGGGGGCACAGTTCAATTTGATTCAATTGTAAATGGTGAGCGTGTATTATCAATAACAGGTTCAAATGTTATTTTTAACGAAAGAGTCGGCAATATGGGGGTAACAGGGTTAACAAGTTTAACCGTTATTGGTCCTGCCGTTATAAATAGTGCAAGTATTAGAACTACAGGCGGGCAAACCTACGGCGGCGCTGTAACGCTGGGCAATAATGTACAGTTTATAAGCAATGCAAGCACTGCAGTTAGATTTGGAAGCACTGTCAGCGGCGCTGGCGGAGTAAATCGTTCGTTATCGGTAACTGGTGCAAATGCGCAATTTAATGGCACAGTAAGCGGTAATATAGGCGATATTGAAATCGATGGAACCGCTGACATAAACGCAAATATCACCACCGGCGGATATCAAACCTACAGTGAAGATGTAACATTAAGCGGCGGCAGCTCCGGCGATACTCGATTTCTTGCAGGAGGTGGTACAATTTGGTTTTTAGGAACTGTAAACGGCGACCGTGCATTATCAGTAACAAGTCCAGATATTTATTTTGACAAAACAGCCGGCAATACCGGATTACCCGGTTTATATGCCAGCGGAACCAGCACAATAAACGCGAACATTACCACCACCGGTAATCAAACCTACAATGGTCCTGTGATATTAAGAGAAAATATAGACTTTACGGGTAATACCGGCGCTTTAATTCATTTTGCAAATACTGTTAGCAGCCTCAATGCTGCTGCGCGTACATTAAGGATAATAAATGCAGATGCTCAATTTGATGGAGCAGTAGGCGGCAATTCATTACTCCCAATAAACGGTGTTTCAGTTGCCGGAGCCAGTAGAATAAACGCAGATATTACCACCACCGGTAATCAAACCTACAATGGCGCTGTAACATTGGGTACTGATGTAAGCTTTATAGGCGGTGCAAGCACTGTAGTTAGATTTGGAAGCACTGTCAGCGGAGACGGTACAGATCGTTCGTTAGCAGTAACTAATGCAAATGCGCAATTTGACGGCGTAGTAGGCACTAATATAGGTAATATTAGCATCGATGGAACCACTGTCATAAACGCCATCAACGCAACTATCACCACCACTGGTAATCAAACCTACAGCGGTCCTGTGATATTGGGCACTGATGTAATCTTTAGGGGTAATACCGGCGCTTTAGTTCATTTTGAAGATATTGTTAGAAGCGACAATGCTGTTGCGCGTATATTAGTAATACTGGATGCAGGTGCTCAATTTGACGGAATAGTAGGCGGCGACCCGTCATTCCCAATAGCCAATGTTACAGTTAACGGAGTCAGTACAATAAATGCAAATATCACCACAACCGGCATACAAACCTACATAGGCGCAGTAACGCTGGGCGCAAATGTAGACTTTACAGGCGGTGTCGGCGATACAGTTAGATTTGCAAATACTGTTAGCAGCACCAGTGCTACTGCGCGTACATTAAGGATAATAAATGCAGATGCTCAATTTGAGGGAGCAATAGGCGGCAACCCGGCATTCCCAATAAACGGTGTTTCAGTTGGCGGAGCCAGTAGAATAAGCGCAAATATCACCACAACCGGCGGGCAAACCTACACAGGCGCTGTAACGCTCGCTGCTAATGTAACCTTTGTAGGCGGTGTAGACACTACAGTTAGATTTGCAAATACTGTCCGCGGAGAAGGTGCGCCTCGCTCGTTGACTGTAAATGCCACCACCACAAGATTTGACGGAATAGTAGGCGGCAGCGCATCCATAAACAATGTTACCATATCCGGATTCAGTAGTATAAACGCAACTATATTTACCACAAACGCACAAACATACAACGGAATGATAACACTGCCCGGTACTGAGATTGCAGAATACCCGTACCTGCAAGCAGGGGGAAATGTATATATTAACGGCGTTGACAGCGCCAGCCGCCGCCTAAAAATAATTTCCATTTTTGGTACAGTTACTTTAGCCGGAAATATACGAGTTGTGCATAACGGATTTTGCAGCATTGTCGGCGGCGGTGAAGCTGCTATTCATGTTGATGCAAATGTATTAAATATAACCGGTAGTGTTACTCTTCAGGGAAATCAAAATAATGGCGGCGCATTCTGCGCATTTGTAAACAGCTATACTCTTACAGGCAGTATAAGCGGCGGCAGAAGAATACATTTTCATGCAAAAGATGCCCATATAGTTTATAGAGATGGCGCAGATCCCGGCAGCTTGCTTGGAGCCGACCCTTATTTATATATACAGGCTGACGATTATGATGTATACTCTTTACCGGAGATAATAGAAGCCAGACCAGGTTTTAACATATACATAATGGATGTTAATGATACTCCTGCTTTTCCCTTGTTGCCTAAAAACCCGAACTTTACTGTCAGTGGAACCGGTTTTATTGAATTCCGGGATACTTACATTTCAGGCGGAACTCTTACCCTTAATCCTAATGGAACCGGCGGAATACAATTAAATAATGCAGAGATTCATTTAACAGATAGTCAGTTTGTAATTAACGGTACAAATAAAAATATACATATTATTGCTACTGCCAACAAAATAACTGCTGTAGGCATTACACTGGAAGGCAATATTACTACTACCGGTAATGGAGCAAATAGCTTGGAATTAATTTCCGGCATAGGAAGTACCGGGATTTTCGGAAATATTGGAACAGCCGCTAACAGATTAAGCGATGTTTCTATAAACGGTAATAGTATTAATTTTCCTTCGACAACAAATATTTACACGAACAATGCCCCTATTGATTTAACAGGATCTGTAAACATTACCGGAAATGTAGAGTTTAATTCCGCAGGCACAGGAGACATCACTTTTAATTCGGCAATTAACGGAGCAGGAAATCTTACATTGTTGGCAGATGCGGGGGGTATTTTCATAATATCGCCGGTAGGACCCGGTACATCGCTTGGCAATTTTTCTGTAACCAGCGGCAATGTAAATGTCGGGGCGAATATCTCTGCCGGGAATATCAGTTTTACACCTCAGGTAACTCTTGCAAACAATGTTATATTCACAGTACCTTCTGCCGGAGGAACAGTAATACTGACGGGTGGTACTACAGGCGCATTTAATCTAACTCTTAGGGGCGGCAGTGAAGCAAATCCTTTACAAATAAGCCAATCTACCGGAACTATAGGAAATATAATTATTCCTACAGGAAGTTATGCCGCGGTTAATACCGGTTTTAATATTAGGCAGGCAAATGCCGGTACGCTTACACTGCAAGCAGGTGCTGTTCTGGATACAAGTTCCGGTTCCTGGCATATTGGCAGCGGCGGAAGTTTAACAAATGATTTTGACGGCATCAACGGCTCTTTAGTTCTTAATGCAGGCTCAAGATTAATAACAAATAATCTTAACTTAAACAGCGCATCTTTCACTGTTAACAATACCGGCACGGCATATATCACGGTAAAGGGAAATGCAGCTATTGGAGTTGGAGCAGACATTAATTTCTCCGGAGATTCTGGCAATTTAGTTTTTGAAATGACAGGCGGTACGCAAAACTTAACCGCGAATCAGCCGTTTTACAGACTTCATATTAAAACGGGCTCCACAACAAACTTACAAAGTAATTTACATATCTACGGCGAGGTTGTAATTGAATACCCGGGCTTTCTTAATGCGGGCAGTAATAATATTACCGTATATGCCGGATTAACCGGGGCAAAGACCGGTGTTCCATCTGCAAGAATTGGCCGTTGGGAAATTATTGGCGCGCCGGAAAATATTACGAATAATGCTTCGTCAATCCCAATGGTAGCTTTTACTCAAAATTCAGGCGGCTTTGTAGAATTCAAAAAACATCCAAGTGAAACAGGTGATGTGTTTTTTGAAATTATCGGCAATACAGTGTGGCAGGAATTCAAGTGCGAAGTACCCGGCGCTGTTGTGCAATTTTCTGTTAATCCGGATCATCATGTGTTTTTGGAAAAATTTACCGTAAAAGGCAGCAGCAGCAATAATGTAACAGTTACAAGATTGCATACTACATTCAGATTTACTGCAAGCGGCGGAACAAGGCCTCCCGGCAGTAATTTTAGTTCCGGTTCTATAGATAATTCTCTTCCAACTGTTCCGGCATCCGGCGATTTAAAAAGCGCTTCTAACGCCGAAAAAGATAAATTTTGGAATTTTAATCTTATTGGAACCGGAGCCGGAGCAATAGGTATTCAATATGTTACTTTATTCTTTAGCCATGCATGGTATCAGCGCATACCGGTTGCAGATGAATGGATACTGGAAGCAATTCCTTATTATCAAAACTCAGATAACCTGGGTTATTTTAATTATGACTGGATTAGAATTCGTCAAATAATATACAGCTTTATAGAAGATTCCAGCGGTAACGGAAAAGCCGACAGAATAAGGGTTCAGGCAAGCGTTTCTTTGAACGGGGATTTTAGCGATTTTGCCGTTGCGGTAGAAGGATATGAAGTTGATAAAACCGGCGGAGGCAATAATAACGGGTTTGAAGTTGTTTCTGATAAAACCTCTGATAACGATGATTTAGCTTCTTTTTATATATATTTGAAAGAAGGCTTCGATCTTTATAACGGACAGCCGGTTAAATGGCGGATAACAAAAAATGAATCGCTTTACGATAATGTAAGCCAGGCCTTAAAAGTTGGCGCGCCGGAAGACGGAACATTTACAACAATAAATACAATTCCTCCAAGGGTAAGCTATGCGCTTGCCTTGCCCGGCCATAACGAAGTATATATACAGATGTCCCAGCCTGTTGCGTTTTATATAGAGCCGCTCCATAGAATAACCGGAGTTAATATTGAACTTGGAAGCGAACGAGTTGTTGGTACTGCTTCTGCACCGCCTTTTATTCTTGAATACCATATGGAAAATGTTATTGAATTGTTTAACGATAAAATAAAACCCGCTGATGATCCTCGGTTGTATCAGGGAATTACAAGTTTTATTGTAAAGTTAAACACATTGCCCGGTGTTTCGGATTTGGCGGATCTCCAGCTTATTGGCAGCGAACCTTCAGGTTGGCACTTTATCCTAAGTGAATTAAGAGATATGGGAGTCCGCGCTCTGGATTGGAGAGACTATGAAATAGATCCGGAGTTTTATATTTTTTATCCCGCGCCAAGATATCCTGTAAAATGGGATTATTCCGCTTATATCGCGTATCCGGGTAATGGACATATTACCGGTTTGTCAGGCGATACCCTTACTCCTAACGATGCATTTGTTCCTCCCAACCGTGTGCTTACGCCGGAAATGGTGCAAAGATTGGCACAGAATCTGGATGTAACTCCGAATCAATTTGCTACAGATGCCGGCCGCCGCCGTATTACGGATATACTTGTATCTTTGGAGCCGGAAAATACAGGATCGGAAAATTATTTTGTATGGCCAATTTACGCAAAAGCTGCCGACGATTCCCGCCTTGACGGTTTACCCGCCGGCAACGACTTCTGGGGACATGGTACAGAGGATCATGGAATTATTTGGAATTTTGACGGAACACGAATGTTGGATTTAATAGGTGTAAGCGGCACCCCCAGAACCGAATTTGAACTTCAGGCTCGTGTTGCCGGAAGTTTAAGCGGCACTCCAAGAATGTACTGGGCATTGGGCGCGAATGTTCCCGCCAATCTCCGTAATCCGCCGGTTCCCGCGCAGAGCGGAATAAGATCGGGCGGTTTATGGCTGCCGGATATAACGGATGCTCTTACCAATATTGTTCCCGAGTATTATTCTGCATTGTCGTTGGCTGGAACAGGTTCGCCATTAACAATGTATGATATCGATACCGGCGCAAATGCAATTGGCGGAAAATTTGAATTCTTCTTTAATTTTGCTCCTTCCGATCTTGTTATCGCGCGTTTAGATGCTCCAAAAGGAACAATACCTTTCAATTGGTATCAGCTTGTGCGTCCCTTCCAATTTGGAATTTCAGAAGTTGTGTCTCAGCGCGGCGGCGTAACAATTTTAAACAATGTAATTAATTCAGATAACAAGGAAATTACATATCTGCGTTACAGGCTGCTGCGCCCCGGCAGAGTTACAATTCAGGTTTATACACTGGAAGGCGCTCTTATTAAATCGATACGAAGAAACGAACACAGAGATGCGGGCGAATGGACAGACGGCTGGGATGGCACAAATAATGCGGGAAGATCAGTTGCCCGCGGAATGTATTATATTCGCATTACAGGACCGGATATTGACGAAATTAGAAAAGTAATGGTCATAAGATGAAGTTTGCGTTTGTAGCGATAGTGGGCAGGCCATCGGTAGGGAAATCCACTCTCCTTAATAAAATGTGCGGAGAAAAAGTCGCAATTGTAAGCAAGGTTCCGCAGACAACCCGCAATGCTATACGAGGAATTGTAAATAAAGAATTAAAAGACTTGCGGGGACAGCTTGTTTTTATAGATACTCCGGGCAGACATTCCTCCGAAAAAAAAATCAATAAAAAATTAATAGAGGTTTCCAACCGCGCTCTTACAGAATGTGATCTTGTTTTGTATGTACTGGATGCAACCCGTTCTCCCGGCTCCGAAGAGGAAGAAATCTCCGCATTGCTTGCTCCATTGGCGGAAAAAGTTGTAGTTGCTGTCAATAAAATTGATGTATCGAATTCTTTAGACCCTTTTGTATCTGTTACTTCCTTTTCTAAAAACAATATTTTTCCTGTTTCCGCGCAAACCGGCGAAGGTATGGACGAACTTCTTTTGGCGCTTCTTTCTCTTGCGCCGGAAGGCGAAGCTTTATACGGCGAGGATTACTATACGGATCAGGATGTCGGTTTTCGTATAGCAGAAATAATCCGCGAGCAGGCAATTAATCGCCTTCGCCAGGAACTTCCTCATTCCCTGTATGTGGATATTGCCGACATTGAGTTAAAAGAAAAAGATAATTTGTTATGGGTTCGCGCTTTTATTATTGTAGAAAGAGAGTCGCAAAAAGGCATGGTAGTAGGCAAGGGCGGGGAAATGATCAAAGCTATCCGTCTTTCCGCGTTAAAAGAGCTAAAACTTATCTTTGACTGGAAAATCGATTTAGATCTGCGTGTAAAAACCGGCAAAGACTGGCGAAGCAAGGATCATGTATTAAAGCGGATAGTAGGCTAGGATACTTGATACGATTTTATCTATTGGTTAAAATAAATTATGAACTTAATATGTCTTGATCTTGAAGGGGTGCTTATCCCCGAAATTTGGATAGCTTTCTCCGATGCTGTCGGTATTCCTGAACTGCAGAGAACCACAAGAGACGAGCCGGATTACGATAAACTAATGCGTTTCCGCATTGATATTCTTAAAAAAAATAAACTTAAACTGCCTGATATTCAAAAAGTAATATCATCTATACATCCTTTGCCGGGGGCAATTGATTTTCTAAACGAATTGCGCGAAAAAACCCAGATTATTATTTTATCCGATACTTTCGAACAATTCGCAAAACCGCTTATGCGAAAACTTTCCTGGCCCACGCTTTTTTGCAATACACTGGATGTCGATTCTGACGGCAATATAACGGGCTACAAGCTTCGTCAAAACAACGGAAAAAAAGAAGCTGTAAAAGCTTTTAAGTCGTCCAATATGCGCGTATTTGCCGCAGGCGATTCTTTTAACGATCTTGACATGATCCGCGAAGCTGACGGCGGCTGTCTTTTTTACGCACCGCAGTCAATAAAAGATGAATGTAAAGATTTAAAAAGCGTCGATACTTACAAAGATTTTATGGAAGAGATAGATAAATTCTTAAATAATTTATAAAATTAAATATGGTTAATTTAAATATTACCAGCCCCTTTAACGCTCCTGTTTATTACAAAGAAATTGTAACCAGCACTATGGATATTTCCCGCGAACTTGCCGCCGCCGGCAAGCCGCATGGTACTGTAATTGTTTCGGATTTTCAACAAGCGGGGCGGGGGCGTAATGGCAGGGTATGGCAGATGGACAGCGGAGAAAATTTGTCGTTTACAATTTTGCTTCGTTATTCCCAAATAGAAAATATTCCCAAGGTTTTAACTCTGCGTGCAGGGCTTGCGGTTTCTTTTGCCATAGAATATTTTGCCCCGTCTTTAAAAGATAAAGTGCAGGTTAAATGGCCGAATGATATAATAATTTATAATAAAAAAGCCGCCGGAATTCTTTGCGAGGCAAATGACAGTATTGTTCATGCGGGTATCGGAATAAATATTGCCCAAAAAAAGTTTCCTTTCGAATTGCGGGAAAAGGCAACAAGCATTGTTCTTGCGCTGGGTACAGATATTGATACACAAAAAAGATTTGTTTTATTGGAAAAAACCCTTGAGTGCCTTTACCGCGAACTGGAAAACTGTAAAGATTGGAAAACCCGTATAGAAAATCGTTTGTATAAAAAAGACGAACAAGCGCTTTTTCTGGAAGGAGCCGCCGGATCAGGCAAAGAAATAAAAGGTATTATTGCAGGTATTAGCAAGGACGGCGAATTATTAATAATCCCTGACGGAGAAACCAAGCCGCAGGCATTTATTACGGGCGAAATAAAACTGTTGACTTAATAAGATATATGTAATATCATACTAACATGGCAAATTTAATTATTCCGTCACAGGACGGCAAGACCCACGATCTTTTGGCGCTTGGCGCGTTGATCACAAGATTAGACCCCGGCATTATTCCCTTTGCCGAGGCAAACGAGTATTTACTGCATGTTTCCGGCGGTGAATATAATGTCTCTTCGAATCTTTCCACTTGTTTTGGAATGAAAACGGCAATTGCCAGCGCAATGGTAAATTATCCCATTGGGCGCAGAGTAGAATATGCGGTACAAAAAGCCGGGATAGTGCCCTACTATAAACGCTTCGAGCATGACGGAGTACGAGGACCCAACATGGCAATTGTATGGAGCGACAGGGGACAGGGAGTTCGCGCGCCTGTGGTATTTTATAATCGTTCCAACGAAGCGGCTCAACTTTTAAAACCGGGCAGTTTTGACTGGGATGCAATTTTTGCCAAAGGAATAAGATGGTTCCACTCGGGCGGGATTTTTAGCGCGCTTTCCCCTACAACAAGCGAGCTTGTAATAGAAGCAATGCAGGCGGCTAAAAAAGCCGGAGCAATTGTTTCTTTCGATTTAAATTACCGCGCAAAACTTTGGGCGGTAGCCGCCGCGGAACAGGGTTTAAGCACGGCACAGGCAAGCGAAAGAGCCGCCATTACCTTGCGTAAAATTGTAAGTTATGTCGATGTACTTGTCGGCAATGAAGAAGATTTGCAAAAAGGACTTGGTTTAAAAGGGCAGGATGTAGAAACAAAAGGACATTTGGACGCAAGCGCTTTTTTTGGAATGTTGGAAGTTACAACCAAAGATTTTCCCAATATTAAAGCGGTGGCTACAACATTACGCGAAGTTCACTCGACCAACCGCCATTCATGGAGTGCGGTAATGTGGCTGGACGGAAAAACATATCAAGCGCCGACATGCGAGCTCGATGTCTACGATCGTGTAGGCGGAGGAGACGGCTTTGCGTCAGGTTTGTTTTATGGATTAATGAGCGGAAAAAGCCCTGAAGAAGCATTACGGTTAGGCTGGGCGCATGGAGCGCTTTTAACCACTACGCCGGGAGACACTTCCATGTGTACTCTCGAGCAAGTAGAAGCCTTTGCTAAAGGCGGCTCTGCCAGGATACAACGATAGAAGTTAAACGATAGAAGTTAAACGGGGTTCGTCGCGAACATGGTATCTACAAGTTTCTGAAACTCCAAAGGCAATGGGCATTCAATTTTATGCTTTACATTATCTATTGTAAACTCCATCCTGCATGAGTGCAGGTAAAAACCGCCCCTAAAAGAACCGCCGCCGTATTTTTTATCTCCTGCAAGAGGATGCCCATGAAAACTCGACTGGGCGCGTATTTGGTGGGTTCTGCCGGTTTCTATTTCCGCCTCTACAAGGGTGAATAATTTATCTTTAATTTTAGCGACAGCCAGAGGCATTGCCATTGTAATAGCAATTTTTCCTTTTTTGTCCTTTATTTCTTTTTCTTCGTCTTTTATTATGTAACTTTTTTTCTCTTCCTTGTTACGCACAAGAAAATCTGTCCAAAAATGTTTGCTGTCCAAGGCGCCTTCTACAATAGCCATGTAAGTTTTTTTTATTTTTTTCTCTTTCATTAAATTGGAGAATATATTAGCACCCTCCAAACTTGTGGAAAAAACCACAATCCCGGAAGAAGGTTTATCCAGACGGTGCAATGGACCGGGTTTAAACGACAACGAAGGCGGCAGTTTGTTTATAAGATAAGCCTTTACCATTCTATCCAGACTGGTATGACCATGTACGGCAAGACCTGCGGGTTTGTTAAAGGCAATTAACCCTGAATCCTGCCAGAGGATTTCCGGAGGGTGGAAAAAACGAACATAAAGGGGTGAGCCTCTCTTTTTTTCCTTGGGCTGTTCAGGCTGCACCGGCGGAGATTGTTGTATTTCTGGAGGCTGCTGTACTACCGGAGGCTCCTGTACCGGAGGAGGAGGCTGTATTGGCGGCGGCGGCTTTGCTGGTGAAGGCTGTTGTACCGGCG
Source organism: Treponema sp. (assembly GCA_031286205.1). Lineage (GTDB taxonomy): Bacteria > Spirochaetota > Spirochaetia > Treponematales > Breznakiellaceae > WQXQ01. The sequence goes on along the minus strand of JAITUR010000019.1, from coordinate 12,338 downwards.
ACGGAAGCTTCTGTTTTAGCTTTAATGAAGGCTGCTGTACAGGCGGCTGCGGAGTATCGATTTTTATGGATTTTTTGGTAATTTTACTGGTAGTCAGGCGAGGAACACTTATTTTTGACCCTTTTGCCACACGGGTTTGGGCTTCGGCAGGCTTCCCGTTTACAAGAATAAACCCCTTGCGCAAAAGCCTGTGTATTAAGGGAAGGGGGCAGTCCGGCAGTGCTTTCCGTAAAATTCGATCAAGCCTGCGTCCGTGGTCGTTCTCTCCGGTTAGAAGTATCATGTTGTGTTATATTACCTTTATTTTTTAGTTGATTCTAGGGAGTATTGGGGCTTTACATTTTATTCGTTTTTTGCTATGTTTATAAAAAGGCAATTTTTAAGGAAGGATAATAATATGTCAAGAATGTGTGAAATCTGCGGAAAACATACAATTACCGGTAATAAAGTAAGCCATGCTAAAAACCGTACTCGCAGGACATGGAAGCCCAATCTTCTTAATTTAAAAACCGAAATTGGCGGAACTACCATGAAGGTTAAAATTTGTACCAGGTGTCTAAAAAGCGACTTAATTACAAAAAAAGTCTAAATGGCAGATCCCGGACTGGTTCAAGCGCTAGATTATATTCTCAATAAAAGCAACGAAAGTACAATAGAAGTGCTTGCAGAGGCAGTTGTCCGCCGCCGCCGAAATATGACTGTTTTTAGCGCAATCGGCGGTTTGCCGGATCCCGATAAAATGGCAAATGAAATTACAGAAAAAATAAACGAAGGACTTAACTTTGGCATGGAAGGCATGAGGCAGTCCATACGCGAAATGATATTCAGAATAATTAAAGAACATGCTCCGGAACTTTCAGAAAATCAAATGAATGAACTTAGCGAAGCCTGGCTGCCGGATATGGGCGCGGTAGCAAAAAGCGATGTCCCGCAAGATGTTATGCTGTCTATGATAGATCAGTTTGTTACTTTTTCTAATGGTAATATGCAAAAATCTGTAGACGAAAATCTAAGACAAGAGCTGGGAGCCTGGCCGGAAAGATATTGGAATGCGTTTCCTCCCGTTGTACGCCAAATAATTACGGATTATTTAAAAAACAAGATAACAGAAAAAGATTTTAGATCCAAAATATCCCTCGCGTTTAGATAACACGAGGGAATATCTGTCTATAAAGTTAGTCTCCGGCTCTAATTGTATTAAACCACGCGTTAGAATAAAACTCCTGAGCTTCTTTTACATCATCAACAAGCTGTGTGTTTAACAGGTCTTCCACCGAATAGAACGAATAACCTTTTTTATGCTGACGGGCGGGAATATTAACCGTTGCAGGCAGCCCAAACGCGTCAACAATTTCTGCATATATTTCCGGGCGGTGAATAAAGTCTATAAAAGTATGCGCCATATCTATATTTCTTGCATCTTTTAAAATAACCATATAATCAAGATAGGAGGGTCCGCCTTCTTTCGGAAAAAAGAAATGGGTATCTTTTAAAATGGCATTGTTACGGAAGTCGAAATTTCCGTCTTCGTCTGCAATTTCTTCGTAGATTGCTTCAGGAAAACCGTGAACAACCCAGAATTCTCCGTTTATATATCCCAAGCCGAATGCTTCCGAATCGAATTTTACCAGGTTTGGTTTCCATCTTAAATTTATTAAATCTCTTGCGGCATTTACCTCTGTAGGGTTTGCAGTGTTTACAGAAAATCCCAGATAAGAAAGAGCTCCTCCCATTACTTCGCGCATATCATCTAACATTACCATGCGTCCCCTTAGATCTGTTCTTTCAAACATTGCCCAGCTTTGTTCGTAATTGGAAACTCTCGAAGTGTTTACAAGTATTCCTGCCGCACCGTAATAATAGGGTATGGAATAATCCATATTCAGATCATGGTCTGACAATGACTGTATTTTTGGATCTATATTTTCTAAATTTGACAATCTTTCTATATCAATTTTTTCCAGTAAACCTTCCTTAATCATTATTGGTACAAAATATTTGGAAGGAAATACAACATCGTAACTGGAGCGGCCGCCTCTGGATGCCATAAGTTTCGCGAACATTTCTTCGTTAGAGGCAAATTCATCGTAAATAACTCTTACATTGAATTCTTTTTCGAATTTTTCTATGACTGAATCCGGCGTGTAGTATGTCCAATTATAAATATACAGTCTTGGTCTTGAATCGCAAGATAAAATGACGGGCAATATAAGCACCGTCAAAACCGCATGAAAGATGATAACCTTTTTTTTCATCTGCCACCTCCTAAAATATGCACCGCAAAATTATTCTTATTTTGCAGCTATGTATTTTAAAAACCTTCTTAAGGTAATACACAAAATTACAGTGCCGAATATCATTACGACAGAAAGCGCGCTTATAAGCGGTGTAATGCCGCTTTTGCGGGTAATTGCCGAATATATAAATATTGGCAGAGTAGAAGAGCCCGGGCCTGCAACAAAAAATGTAATAACAAAGTCTTCCAAAGATAATGTAATTGCCGTTAAAAAGCCGGATATAATTCCCGGCATACAAATTGGAAGAATTACCTTGTAAAGAGTCTGCCTTTCGCTTGCTCCAAGATCGGAAGCTGCTTCTATTATGGAAAAATCAAATTCGTCCAATCTTGCCATAACCATTAAAAAGACAAAAGGAATATTAAATGTGGTATGAGCAACATAAATTGTAAACAACCCCAGCGGAATTTCCAGCCATGCAAAAAATATAGAAAGGGAAACGCCAAGAATAATTTCCGGCAGAATCATGGGCAAAAAAGAAATTGTCTGAATATAACCCCGCAGTTTAAATCTGTACCAGTTAATGCCGACCGCGCCAAGAGTGCCTATAATTACAGCGGAAACAGCGGATGTCAGCGCAATAAAGATACTGTTTCTGAATGCCCGCCATAATTCCTTTTCCTGTAAAAGCCGTTCATACCAGCGAAGCGAAAACCCGCCCCATGAAATACCGGAAGAACCATTAAATGAATTAACTACAAGCACAACCAACGGAAGAAAAAGAAAAATAATCGCAATAGTAAAAACAGTCGCGGAAAAAGATAACCTTGGTCTATGGGAGTATTTATGAAAATAAGCTCTTTTAGCGTGTCTGGATTCTTCACTTTGCAGCCTGCGGGCTGTTTTAGAAGGATTAAAAACATTTCCAATTAACGCCCTAAAGTTCATATTGTATCCCCGTTTTTGTGCTCTGTTTTTACATCCTTAATTCTGGAAGCATCGCGTTTTTGAATAAACATCATCCAGACAACACCGGCTGTTGTAACCATTGTAAGCACCATAGATATTGCGGCAGAGCGCGGCCAGTTACGCGATTTTAAAAGCTGATCTGCAATTATATTGCCAAGCATATACGATTCCATGCCGCCAATAAGCTGTGGAACGGCATATGCTCCAAAAATCGGAATAAATGTAAATAAAACAGCCGTAAAAATACCGCCCCTTATATTTGGCAGAAGAACTTTTATCATGGAAGTAAACTTGTCGGCTCCAAGATCGCGCGCCGCCTCTAAAAGCGAAAAATCAAATTTATCTATGGTAGAGAAAAGCGGTAAAATTGCATAAGGCAGATACATATAAACCAAAACAAGAATTACTGCATTTTGATTATATAAAAATTGAATATAATCGGTTGTTATCCCCAAGGTAATTAACATACTGTTAAGGAAACCGTTATTTCCTAAAATATTAATCCATGCAAAGACACGAATAAGAAAGTTTGTCCAAAAAGGAATAATAATAAGCAGAAGTAATAATGTTTGATGTTTGCTTCTTGCTATGAAATAACCGCAGGGCAGAGCAATTAATATGGTTATTACGGTAGAGATTAACGAAGTTACAAGAGTGCGAAGGGTAATATTTAAAAAAACCGGGTCTGTAAGATATTTGTAGGCATCAAGCGAGAACTCGTTTACAACTCCGCCGTACAGCCCCCTTTTCATAAAACTGTAAACAATAATAATGGCGATTGGGGCAAGGAAAAAAACTGTAAACCAGAATGCCATAGGAGAGGAATAAAATAGACCAAAATTTTTTCTTATGCCTGTGCGTTCCTGCGCTTGACGGCGCTGTAAAGCGCTCATTTTCTTACCTCGACAATGTATCCGTCAAGCGCGCTCCAGGAAAGATAAACATGATCCTTCCAGCGTATTTCCGGTCCTTCGTCGGAATAATTTGCGTGCTGCTTAATTACACGGAGCATTGTTTTATCTGTTTGTACATAGAACTTTGTCTGGAAGCCGGAATATATTGGCTCGTCAATTATTCCCTGAAAAAGATTTATATCTTCCCTTTTTGTTAAGGGTTTTTCCTTGGTAATTACTATTTTTTCCGGCCGAATTGTAAAGCTGACTGTCTGCCCGGGATGTATTTCGTCTACATCTGTTACTTTTACAATTCCAAGCTCGGGAATTTCCACTTCTGCAAGGTATTCGACAGTACCCTGTACATCGATTTTATCTACTTTAATTATAGTGCCGTCGAATAAATTTGTTTCTCCAATAAAACGAGCGACAAAATTTGTAGCAGGGCTTTCGTAAATTTCGTGCGGAGTATCAACCTGTAAAATATCGCCCTGGTTCATTACCGCCAGTCTGTCGGAGACAGAAAGCGCTTCCTGCTGATCATGGGTTACATAAATAAAGGTAATGCCGATTTCATCGTGAATACGGTCTAGCTCGATTAACATATGCTGGCGGAGTTTTGCATCGAGCGCTGAAAGAGGTTCGTCCAATAGAAGGACCCTGGGGTCATTGATAAGGGCGCGGGCAATGGCTACCCTTTGTTTTTGTCCGCCGGAAAGCTGGTTGGGCTTTTTGCCAGCATGACCTTCCAAACGGACAAGCTGCAGGTATTCATCGACTTTATTTTTTATTTGCCCGCTGGAGAGGCCTTTAAGACGCGGCGAAAACGCGACATTTTCAAAAACTGTTAAATGGGGGAAAAGAGCGTAATTCTGAAACACAGTGTTGGTTGGTCTTTTATTGGGAGGCATATAAAGTACATCGTCTCCGCCTAGTGTAAGTTTTCCTTTGTCGGGATGTTCAAACCCGGCAATTATGCGAAGCAGGGTGGTTTTTCCACATCCTGATGGACCTAATAAGGAGAAGAATTCGCCTTTTTTGATTTCCAAATTTATATTATTAAGTACCTGAAAATCCCCAAAGGATTTAGATACCCCTTCGATAACTACATCACTGCCTTTCAACTTTTTACTTCCAGCCTCCTTTTAGGAGTGTTTCACCGGGCTCCACGGTGCGACATCCCAATGCCGTCCACAATTTTGTTTCTTAGATACTTTGGAGTTTTTTCAGGATAATGTCAAGTAGTATTTAATTAATTTATATTATAATCAACGATATTCAACATTAGACAAAAAAAGTCCCTGAGGCGGCAGGGTAGGGCCTGCAAGTCCGCGTTCTCCGGATGCTATTATTTTTTGTAATTCCTTTGGATTCGTGCCTTTTTCTTCGTAAAATAAAAAAGTTCCGCCCACAGAACGAACCATATTTCGTAAAAACGCGTTGGCTTTTATTTCGAAGATTAACCTGTCTTTTTCTATAAAAAAGTACGCCTTGTATATGTATCTGTTTGCGGATTTTCCTTCCGCAAGAGCCGTGTCCCCAGCTCCTGCAAAGATAGTGCAGTCTGTTTCTCCAAAAAGCAGGCGGCCGTAGGCATTCAGAATATCCAGCCTGGGGCAGCGCCGAAGTTGTAAATTGTAACGGCTTTCGTGGGGCAGCGCCGGACGGCCCAAAATAAAGTAATACCGGTAAGTGCGGGAGCAGGCGCTAAAACGGGCATGGAATTCGGCGGGAACTTCGCAGGCTTCCAGAACACGAATTTCTTTTGGGAGCAGGCTGTTTAAAGCAGGCGCAAACTTTTCTGCAGGGATAGAATCTATATTTGTGTAAAAATTTGCAGTCTGCCCAATCGCGTGAACCCCTGCATCTGTCCGCCCCGCTCCCGTAAGAGCGACAGGCATTTTATGAATTTCCCGCAATGCTTCTTCGATTATACCCTGTATAGTTTGAGTTTTTTCTCCCCGTGTGCTTTGTTTTTGCCATCCATGAAAATCTGTCCCATCGTAAGAGATTATAAGTTTAATATTTCTGCTTTTCATGCAAACCTATTTTGCTTCCATCTCTTTTAAATCGCTGTTAATTGTGTCGTAAAGATTTCTTGCATGTTCAAGGAAAGCGCCCGGTTTGTCTTTGGAAGACTTTCCCATGCCAAAAAGTTTTGCAATGGTTCTTCGGCAGCCCTCTAAAGTTGTTTTTCTTTCTTCGGCATTATCCTTAGGGCCGTAATTGTAATGAAGATAAGCGCAAATATATAACATTCCTTCGTAAGAATAGTTTTTATCTGTATCGGGTCCAAAAACTTTCATGCCGGAAAGTGTTTCGTCTCCGCTTTGTTCGCTGTCCAAAGCTCTATTGTAAAGATAATTTGCTTTTCTTCTAAACAGAATACCAAGCCAGTCGTAATGCTGTCCCGGATATTTTTTATCCAGTTCGTCCAACAGCCACGCGCATCTTAATGCAGAAAGCCCTTGTTTAATTGTCGGCGATATTTGTTTATGGTAAAAATCATAACAGCGCATGGTAAGATACAAAGAAGCGGCGCCTTCCATTAAAGTACGCGGTTCGTTAAAATCGACATTTGGAAAAATTAAACGGGTATCTCTAAGGCGTTTTTCGTAATCCTCTCTTGCAATATCCCTGTTTTCTAACGGCAGGGATTCGAAATCAGCCTCCGTAGAAGAAAACCAGCATTCCGGACATACAATAGATTGATACGCCAAAGGGAAAACTTCTCCGTATTTTTTAGAAGGTTCGTAAAGTCTGTGAAGCTCGTGAGTTAGTTTGCCCGCAATAAGACGGCCGCCGCCAGAAAGCAGCTCTTCTTTTTTAAAAACAGTGTCGCATACAGGACACTTATAATCTTTTTTTGATTGAAATGTAATTTTTAACCCGTCATCATTTAATGCAGCCATTATTTCCCCTCCAATACAACCATTGCAACAGCATTATTTTTTTCGTGAGTAAGCGAAATATGTATTTTCTCCGCGCCGGATTTTTCCAGCGCTTGCTCCGCAGATCCTGTTAATCTCATTTCCGGTTTTCCGTTATCTTTATTTACAACCAGAATATCTTTTAGCGTAAGGTTTGCCAATCCTGTCCCAATAGCTTTGCCGAATGCTTCTTTTGCCGCAAATCGCGCCGCTAAAAACAAAGCTGCGGCTTTTCCACGGGAGTAAGCAACTTTTAGTTCTTCGGCATGAAAATATCTTTCTAAAATATTTTTATTAACAAGCCATTTTTCCATGCGTTTAACTTCTATAATATCGATACCAACGCCTATGATCATTCTTCTTCCTTTTCTTTTTCTGCTTCGTATGTTTCTGTAAAAACAATGGGAGCTAAGCGTTCTATGCGGCTGATTGTTCCGTTAAATTCTACCATTCTGTTTCCTTGTATGGTAATATCCGGTTTGTCGTTATTGATATTTACCAGCATGGTAAAATTACTGCTGCGTCCTTCGATATCTATTGGCGCTGTTGTAAATTCCTTTAAATTTTCCAGACTGGAACGGGGTCCTTCGGCAATTACGCTTTCCGGAATTATAGACAGGTTTGTTAACTCAAAGCCGGGAGCCGTAGTTCCGTAAAAAACAGGAAAAACATGAATAAAGCGGCTTATTTTTTCTTCCAGTGTTATATAAATTTCCGCGGGAGAAACGGATATTTCCAAAGGTTCTACCCCAAGAGCATTGCCTCTTTTTCTTATTTGGATTGGAACTCTATGCGTGCCCGCCTTTGTGTATCTGTTTAAATCGATAAAGGCTTCTATATCTTCTTCCGTAATGGTTGTAATATTGTTTGCTTCTCCGCGCATTGTAATTCTCGCGCTATTAGATAATGAATGGGTGGGAATAAAATTAGAAGAAGCTTCTACTCTTAATGGCACGGTAATAATGCGGGAATCCAATGTGTTTAATCTGTAAAAAACCGAAATTATTAATGCGGCTGCCACAGAGATAACTTTTGCAGGCCATTTTTCTGTAATTTTTAAAAGAAATTTTCTGCTGTTCAAGAGACCACCTCGCTTTCTTCTCCTGCGGGGGTCATAGATGTTTCTTTTGCAAGAGTTTCGGTTTTTACCGAAGTTTCTTTTCTTGTGTCCTTGTCTAAAAGCTCCATTAATTTTCGTGTAATTTCTATGATAGATAAATCGTAATAAAGTTTTGAATCATAAGCCAAAGAGACAGCGCCTGTTTCTTCCGAAACAACAAGCAAAACCGCGTCCGACTGTTCCGCCATTCCAAGCGCGGCTCTGTGGCGTGTGCCAAAATTTTTTCGCATATCCTGCCGCTCGGAAAGAGGCAAAAAACACCCGGCCGCCGCTATTTTTCCGCCTTGCACTACTATAGCTCCGTCATGAAGCGGTCCGTCAAATTCAAAAAGAGCAACAATTAAGCTGGACGATAATTCCGCGTTAATTTTTGTACCTGTATCTATAATGTTTTTTAAATTGATCTTTCGCGGCAATACGACAATCATACCGCGGCGGCGTTCGGAAAGAATTTCGCAGGCGGTAATTACGGCATCGAGTTTTCCCGCATGAACAGTTGTATTTTGCCGGAAGAATTCTCCCTGCCCAAGCCTCATAAAGATTTTTCTTAGTTCCGGCTGGAATACGATAACAATTGCTATAAAAAGCCCGGGCGCTATCATGTTTAAAACCCAATGCAGGGTGGTAAGGTTAAAAAGAAACGCCATTGCATAAACAAGGGCAAGAAAGCCGGCTCCTTTTACAAGCGGCAATGCCTGGGTTCTTTCCAATAGTTCATAACCTTTGTACAAAAGGAAAGCGAGGAGGGCGACATCCAAAACCGGACGGATTAGGTCATATATAGATAATAGCCTTTGAATCAACGCCATAAAGTATTATATAATACACTGTATTGTTTTTGCTATACCCTTGCCATCAAGTCCGTTCTCCGCAAGCAGTTCTTCTCTTGTGCCCAGCGCTTTTCCTTCTTCGAAAATAGATTTATCCGCGGCAAGAATTAGGATAGATGCCTTGCATTGTCTTTTTAGCGCCAAAGCGGATGTGTATTCTCCAAATCCTCCGTTTTTAATGCCTTCTTCTATAAAGACTGCAAGTTTATATTCATTTATTACACCGGTAAGATATTCTTCGTCTATGGGGCTAATAAACCTAAGATTATAAAGATCGATATTGATACCCTGTCCGCTTAAAATATCTGCCGCTTCCAGTGCCTGTGTATACAAACTTCCCGTAAAAAAAAGGCAAACCCGCGCATTGCTCTTTTTTACAAATACACCCCGCCCTGTTTCCAATGGTGCGGAGAAGGCAGGGTTTTCGGGCGGGCAATACGATTTAGGGTATCGAATAATAACAGGACCCGGCTGCTCCTTGTTAATTGCCCAGTCGAACATTAATTTCATTTCGTCAGCGCTTGCGGGACACAACATGGTTAAATTTGGCGTACTTCGGAAAAGAGCAATATCAAAAAGCCCCTGATGAGTCTCGCCGTCCGCGCCTACAAATCCCGCCCTGTCCAGCGCAATAACAACAGGCAATTTCTGAAGAGCGGCATCGTGTAAAATTTGGTCAACTGCGCGTTGAATAAAAGTAGAGTAAATTGCCGCTACAGGTTTAAGACCCTGCGCCGCAAGACCGGCGGCAAAGGTTATGGCGTGTTCTTCCGCAATGCCGACATCGTAAAAGCGGCGCGGAAAAGTTTTCGCAAAAAAGGAAAGCCCTGTTCCTGTTTTCATGGCAGCGGAAACCGCAACAACACGGTTGTTTTTTTTGCCTGCCTCTGTAATTATATCGGAAAAAGCAGCGGTAAATGTTTTGCCGTTTTTTATTACCTGTAAATCTGTTTCGTCCAGACCGCCGTCGACAGAAAAAGAGCCTACGCCGTGGTAACTGCCGGGATCATCTTCTGCATAACCGTAACCCTTGCCCTTGCGTGTAATTATGTGGATAACCACAGGACGATTTAATTTTTTTACATCTTCCAATACATTTATCATGGATTGGATATTATGCCCCGCTATTGGTCCTACATATTCAAAGCCAAGATCTACAAAAAAATTATCTATATAAAAAACAGCTTTAACTGCTCGTTTTAATCTTTGAACAAGGTTAAAAAAACCTCTTCCTATAAAGGGAATTTTTTTTGCCAGTTCGTCAAAATGTCTTCTAAAGGTTTGATACTTTTCCTTCATGGAAAGACGGCTTAAATATTTTGAAAGTCCGCCTACATTCGGGCTTATGGACATTTTGTTGTCGTTAAGAATTACAATTAATGGCAAGCCCAAATGTCCTGCATGGGAAAGCGCTTCGTAGGCAAGACCTCCTGTAAGCGCGCCGTCGCCAATTACCGCTATCGAGTTGTTTTTATTTCCAAGAAGACGGTCGGCTGCAAGAAGCCCGAGGGCGGCGGATATAGAAGTAGAGGCGTGCCCCGTGTTAAAAGCATCGTGCGGGCTTTCGCCTGTTTTTGGAAAACCGGCAAGTCCGTTTTGTTTGCGCAATGTATGAAACAACGGCAGCCGCCCTGTTAAAAGTTTGTGCGCATAACATTGATGCCCTACATCCCAGACAATTTTATCCTGCGGGGAGTTAAAAACACGGTGTAATGCAATGCTAAGCTCTACCGCCCCCAAGTTGGACGATAAATGCCCGCCATTACTTGCAACCGTACTTACGATTAGTTCTCTTATTTCTTCCGCAAGAAGATTAAGTTCTTTTTTATTTAATTTTTTTAAATCCTGCGGAGAACTTACTTTTTGCAGCAAAAGCTGAGGGCTGTTCATTTTTCTACCGCATTTTCATTCTTGTTTGCTATATGCCGTTTATAACCGTCAAGATAATCTTTTTTTAATTCTATTAAATGTGTAAGCTCTGTTACCATATCGTTATTAACTTCTTTGGCTATGGGAATAAGATATATTTCTGTTTCTTTAATATAGCGTTCTACAAATTCAAGATTGTTTACAAACCCTAAAGAGATCATATTGGAAATTCGATCCGCTACTTTTAAAATTTTTGCGCTATGAGAACCGCTTTCTTTTATTCGGGTTAGAAATTCGGGCTTGCTTTCTCCTTGCCGCCTTGTTACTTCCATTACAAGTTCGTACACCGCATGGCTTTCTGAATCTATGGCTAAAAGAATATTATGATTAAAATTAGGAATATCTTCCAGTAAATCGTGAACAAGAGAAGCCTTTAGCAATACGGAATCTATATATTTGTAATCTACAAGGACACTCATGGTATCAAGTTGATGCCGGAACATATTGCCGCCGCCTTCCCTGGACTTGCCTATCAGCCAGGTTGCAAGCTGTATATAAGGCGCAAGATGCATTCCGCTTAATTCCTTCATTTGTTCGGTTGTCATTTACAAATCCTTTAAATAACTTTTCAGTTTTTCTGTCCGCTTTACCGCTTCTTCCAGTTTGCCTCTTTGTTCTTCCACTAACTCCGGGGGCGCGTTTTTTACAAATTGTTCGTTTGCAAGTTTTGCGCGCAAGCCGTCTATGTATTTTTGATCTTTTTCCAGATCGCCTGTAAACTTTTTCTTTAATGCCGCGGTATCAACCGCTTCCGCTACAAAGACAAAAACTTCAAAGCCGGTTCCCGCAAGCCCAATAGCTCCTTTTTCCGTGCCCGGTTTTTCGTCTTCGATTAAAAGTTCTCCCATTCCCGCAAGTAATTTAATTAATTCTTCGTTTTGTTTAAATACTTCCGCCATTTTTGACCGAACAAGTACGCGAAGTTTTGCCGCAGGCTGAATGCCGCACTCGCTTCGTATTGTTCGTACCATGCCAACCAATGACTGTAATAATGAAAACTTTTTTTCTTCTTCGGGGTTTGCAAGTTTTGCGTCATATTCAGGGTAACGGCAGGTAATTAACATAACCTGCTCCTTGTTTTCCGAATTCAATTTTTGGTAAATCTCTTCCGTTACAAAAGGTAAAAGCGGGTGGAGCAGCCGTAAAGATTTTTCCAGTATATCTAAAAGTATTGTCGCAGCCCGATCTTTTTCGGAATCGCTGCCGCCCTTTATGGAAAGCTTGCTTGCTTCCACATACCAGTCGCAAAAATCGTTCCAGAAAAATTCATAAGCAGTTTGGGCTGCATCATTGTAACGATACGATAAAAACGCTTCCCGGATATTTTTTGCGGCATTGTTAAGACAGGAATATATCCATTTGTCGGCGGAGTTAAGAACAGGGTTATTAACAAGTTCGCGCCCGTCAAGGTTCATTAAAATATAGCGGCT
>JAITUR010000083.1 GCA_031286205.1 Treponema sp. | reverse complement strand
CCCCCTCTTGCTGCTGGCGGGGCTCGGCTGGGCTTGCAACCCTCCTCCTCCCCCCCCCCCCCCCCCCCCCCCCCGTCAAACAAATAGAACTATAGAAGTTTTTGCGGGATTTTCGCTGGACTTAATTTTGGAGAAAGACGGAGTCATTCCTCTGCCCCAACTAGAGCTTGGGGTAATTGTACGCCCATTCTTCCGCAATAAAAACCCTGCCGCAAACGAAATACAGGAAATTGCATTTTACGAAAAGTTGCAGGAAGAAGAATTTAATAATACCAAAACAGAAGAAGAAATAGAAATTATCGAAGAAATTATTATAGAAAAAGAAATAGTTGTTAAGCAATTCCTTGTTTTATTTAATCCAAACACAGCCGTCCCGGCAAGGGCAGGAACAGCTTCTCTTAACGAAGCAATTGCCGCCTTAAACGACTATAAAGATTTCGAAGAATACAAAATAACTCTTCGCGGTTACAGTGCTCCTTACGGCGCCTCGCCCGGACAAATAGAACTTAGCCGCCAGCGTGTTTTATATTGCATTTCGCAAATTACGGCAAAACACAGCTCTTCCGGTCTTTTAATTAATGTCGAATGGTACGGCGCCGATTCCGTGCCGGAAAATACTCAAGAAACAGATCATTCGCTTCGCAGAAGCGTAGAAATAATTATAGAAGGATGGAGATATCCATGAAAAAGGCAATTTTAAGTTTATTGGCAGTTTGTTTATTATTAGTAGCTTGCGATAATTTTTTTCACGATTTAATTCCGGCAAGCGATGACAGAATTCATTCTTTTAAAGTTAACGGACAGGTAAAAGAAGAAATTATTACCGATAATGAAATTTCTGTATATGTCAGCAGCAATACGGATATTCAATCTATTATTCCCACAATTAGTACAGCTTCAGGGTCAAGTGTAATACCTCTTACATTGGATTATATTCAGGCGGCGTTTCCATCTGTAAATGTAATGGTAGAAGTAATGAGGCTAAGCACAACAAATAATTTAACAAATTATGTAACTAATCTGGTTACAGAAAACAAAGATGATTTTTCCGTTCCGGCAATTAATATGCCAATCGATTTTACCCAACCGGTTGATTTTTTGGTAATTGCCGCATCCGGATCTATCCGTCAATATACGGTATTTGTTGGAGAAGAAACGGCGGAACTGCTTAGTTTTAACTTTGCCAAGTATGATAATCCGGAACTTATTGTAGACGCGGTTTTTAAAGTTAATAAATTAACCAGGACAGCGGAAGCAACGGTATGGTATCCCGCAGAAATGACGGATCAAAACTACGAAACTTTGTTATCCTTTGCTCTTATACCGTCGTTCGAAATTAACGGAGATTCAATCGAGTATGACGACAATATAATAACAACCGGCGAAACTTTAATGCAATTTAATAAAGTACTTGGAAGCCAGTCTATTACAATAACAATTACAAAAGGCAATATAAAAACAAATTATACTTTAAACATATTTTTTACGGAAGATCCCGACACCATGAGGAGTATTACGGATTTTCGTTTTACAAGGGCGGATAATACCGGTTTAATATCCGAAGCCGTAGCTTCTATAGTAAATTCCGGAGATACCGGCACTATAACCGTGCAGGTATTGTACGCGGGTTCTACACCGCCCGAGCTTACCGCGCGTTTTGTTACTCCCGGCACTGCAACGGTAAATAATGTCCAGCAGTTAAGCGGCATAACAAGCCAGGATTTTTCTTCGCCCAAGGAATACAGGGTTCTTTCCAAAAGCGGGCAATTTGTGCGTATTTATACAGCAAGGGTTGAATTTATCAGCATAACAAATGACGCTCCGCGTATTCTTTCTTTTAAGTTTCCTTACGGAATTAATTCGAGCATTATAGCGGATGCCAATGGCAATATAAATGACGCTGCCGAACAAATAACGGTACAGGTAAAGTATTCCGGCTATTCCGCGCCGGATGTGTTAATTCCTGAATTTACGGCACAAGGACTTGTTACGGTTTACGGAGCCATGCAAATTTCCGGTACAAGCCAACAGGATTTTTCGCGCCAGATTAGATACACGGTAACAAATCCAAACAACCCTGTTCTAAAACGCGATTACATGGTGCAGTGTGTTTATGTCCGCGACGATTCTTCCGACGCAAGCATTACCGCTTTTGGTTTTTATCCCGAAAATAACCGGAGTCTTTTACAGATACTTTCCGCGCGGGTGGATCAAAATAATGGTACAATTTCTCTTTTTGCGCCCATTGGATCTGGCATTACAACGCGTGTAATGGTTCCGCAGTTTAGCTCTTCCGGACAGGTAACTGTTAATGGAGCGCTGCAAAGAAGCGGTGTTACAGGCAGAATGTTCGACGAACCCACAGTGTATGTTGTTACTTCAGCTAATGGCCAAAACAGCCGCAGTTATACGGTAGAAGTTAAAGAACTTGGAACAACGATCTATGTGAATCAAAATGCTGCGGGGTTAAACGACGGTACAAGCTGGCAGAATGCGTATATCAGCTTAAAAACAGCCTGCGAAGCGGCAGCCCAATTTGATCGCGGGATTCCCAAAGAAATATGGATTGCCGGCGGCACCTACAGCCCAATAAACACCGACGATTATTTCTTTGTTGCGCCTAACACAACTTACATGGGCGGTTTTGCCGGAACAGAAGATGCCGCGATTCAACGAAATATTGCCGCAAATCCTGTTATTATAACCGGAAACCCGGCAAAACTTTTAAACAACAATATCCATGCCGCTTTTTTTAACAGTACAATGCTTTTAAGCGGAGAAAATGTACATTTCGAAGATATTATTTTTAATAATTTTACCCATAACGACAGATTAACGGCAAACTTTACATATATACCAATATCGCTCCGCTGGGGTTCTAATGCCGAAGGAACTATTTCGCTAAAAAACTGCACTTTTAAAAATGTAAACGGACATTGTATAGAAACCGCTAACGGCAATATCCGCATGGAACATATCCGGGCGGAGAATATCGCATCCATGTACACCAACAACAAAACTCCTTCCGCCTTAAATCTTGTAACTACGGATTATCTTAACGATGTAAGAATAAACACTCAAATACAGTACGGGAACAGGGGATACTATCCTTTATTTATTTTCTATGGGGGCGACGGCATAAATTCTACTCTTACTCTTTCTAATTTTGATATTCAAAACATCGCACTGGGGACAAAGGTATACGGCAATAATGCAATTATAAATATAAATAATTACGAAGCTAAAAATATTAATACAGTAGATGCTGTAGGCAGCGATCTTGGCAGTGTTTTCGAAATCTATAATGGCGCAAGCATTAAACTTGCCGATGTGGATATTAATGGCGGCAGTAACGGAAGAAGTTTTTTGGGTTCAATTTTCTTTAATGAAGTTAAAGGAAATATAGATTTAACTAATGTTACTGTTCAGAATATTACTGTCAGCCAGGGGGATATATACGGAGGAGCAGGGGGAATTTGCATAAATCATCATCCCCAATATGACATTCGCGGCAATCTTGTAACGAGACATTTTGTTTACCAAGGCGGCAGAATAAATATTGATAATGTTAAGCTGATAAACATAAGAAGACAATACTTATCTGCTTTTAATATTTACAGACCGGATGTTGACATTTACATTAATGATTTTACCGTAGAAACCACAGGACGTATTCAAGAAGAAGACCCGGAGTATTCCGTAACTTTCGAATCTTACAGGAATATTTATATGAATAAATTAAAATTTAAAAACTCGCCGAGATATAATTTAGGTTATTTTTATTTCGCGGGAGACTCATCTTTCGGTGAAATATTTGCGGAAGATGTAAGAGCAGAAAATGGAGATTTATTTTTTACCGGCAGTAATAAAACGGTAACTGTTACAGATGTGGTAAATACTATATCCGCATTATATATTGCAACTTCAAATGCCGATGTTACTGTTTCTAATATAAGAATAAGCGGAAATGGTTTGAATAATTCGAGGATTTCTACTTCCGGTGTAAACCGTATTCTTTCTGTTACAGATGCAGCAATTGGCGGAACTACTAGTATTGTAGGTGGTACGGCAGGGGTAATCGCAGAAGATATAACTGTTACCAATGACAGTATAGGTATTTCAGGAAGTTCTGCTATTAATATAAAAAATGTTTTTTCGACTAAAGATTTGGCAACTACGGCAAACCCGAATTTTTCTATTTCAGGTGGTAATATGACAGAAATAACCGCGGAAAATATAAAGGCATGGAATCTTTCTGTATCATCGTATAAAGCATTGTCTCTAAAAGATGCGGAAGTAGGCAGAAGCACTTCTTTTTCTTCTACCGGTTATGCAAGTGCAAATTTAGGTTTTGACAGCTCTACAGGTTTTGTTCGTTACCGGCATTATAATTTTACCCATCAAAGAACAGAAATTGAAAATCTTAAGATGCTGAATCCGAATCTTGGCACAGGTTTTGCTAATAATACTATGCAAATTTTTGGCGGAATAGTTAATGTAAAAAATTCAGATTTTTATGTAAGATTTACAGAACAAGATTACAGTTCATATTATAGCAATGTAAGCAGAATGCGGTTTAATAGTAGTTGGGGCACTAATTATACTGTAGAAGGAGGTGCTCTTACTGTAACATTTACAGATTGTAATTTTTACGATTTAAGCACATATCGCTATTATAATTACCAAACTACTTATCATTCATATAACTTCACTGTAAGCCGAGATGCAGCACTTAATCTTATAAGATGTAATTTTATTTATTCCAATAATGCTTATAACCAGGGTTTAATTTACTCTGAAAATAACGGTATTTTTAACATGGATACTGTAGCTATTGCAAATTACAATCTAACCGCAGGTAGATTATTTTATTTATCATACAGCTCAGGTTTCCCCAATCCAACTTACAGAGTTAGAACAAATTGTTCTTTTAATGGGCAGCAGCTTGCCGGAGCACAAGGACTAGCGGTTCTTAACCTGTCTACTGTATCGTATATATCCCACAGTACCAATTATTTTACTTTATATGATTAGTATGTTATAATACCGGTATGATAGTTTTTAACAATAATATTTTCCGCCTGCAAACAGAGAATACGGAGTATATTTTCCGTATAACAAAGTACGGCCATTTAGAACAAATCTATTATGGCGCAAAATTGGCTTTGTCCGGCATCGACCTAAATATAGATTCTCTTGTATTAAAACGGACAGCGGTTCCCGGCGGCTCCATTGTCGCCTATGACAAAGAAGATCAATTTTATTGCCTGGATACCATGTGTTTTGAATGGTCGGGAATTGGCAAAGGAGATTACCGCTATTCCCCCGCGGAATTAAAAATGCCGGCAGGAAACTTTGTTACAGATTTTATTTACGAAAATCACGATATAAAAGAAGGAATTATCCCCATGAAGGAGCTTCCTTCCGCAAAAGGTAAAAACGGCGACTGTGCATCCCTTGTTGTAAATCTAAAAGAAAAAGAAAGCAATGTAAAATTGTCTCTTATTTATACGGTTTACGAAAAAACCAACTGCATTACACGCCGTGTTGTATTGCAGAATAACGAAAAAGATAAACTGGTAATCCGCCGTTTACTAAGTATGTCGCTGGATATGCCTAACAGCGGTTTTAACCTTGTTACCTTTGACGGCGACTGGGCAAGAGAAGCGCACAGACACGATCGTGTTTTACAATACGGAATATTTGTAAACGAAAGCCGGACAGGGTCCAGCAGCAACAAGCACAACCCGGGTTTTTTATTGTACGAAAACGGCGCGGCAGAGGAGCGCGGCAGGGTTTACGGCTTTAATCTTGTTTATTCCGGGAATCATTTTGGGTTTGCGGAATTAAACAGCCACGATCTTGTCCGTGCGGGAATTGGAATAAGCCCGCATTGTTTCGAATGGATACTTAAAACCGGCGAAAGTTTCGAAACCCCGGAAGCTGTTATAACATTCAGCGATTCCGGTTTTAACGGGTTAAGCCGGAATTTTCATGGATTTGTAAATAATCATATTGTTCCAGAGGAATGGCAGGGAAAGGATCGCCCCATTCTTTACAATTCGTGGGAACCGTGTTTTTTTAGTTTTAATCAAGGTAAATTAATGCAGCTTGCGCGGCAGGCAAAAAAACTTGGAATGGAGCTTTTTGTTTTGGACGACGGCTGGTTCGAAGGGCGCGATAACGATAAAGCCGGTCTTGGCGATTACACTCCCAATAAACGCAAGTTTCCGTTTGGCGTCGGAAGATTTGCTAAAAAAATACGAAAACTTGGGCTGGAGTTCGGCATTTGGTTCGAACCGGAAATGATAAACGAAGATTCTAATCTTTTTCGCGCCCACCCCGAATGGGCGGTTCGCTTGCCCGGAAAACAGCCGGTGCTTGGGCGGAATCAACTTGTACTGGATCTGTGTAACCCGCAAGTGCGCGATTATATCGTAGAATCTGTCGGCAAGGTGTTAGACGAAACAAAAGCAAGTTATGTAAAATGGGACATGAACCGCCATATCAGCGAATTTTGGACAGAATACGCGCAGTCTCAGGGAGAATTTTATCATAGATACATAATCGGGCTTTATGATATTTTTTACCGTATTTTTTTACCGCGTCCGCATATTTTGCTGGAATCCTGTTCGTCCGGCGGCAACCGCTTCGATCTAGGCATGATGTGTATTTCGCCGCAGATATGGGTGTCCGACAATACAGATCCCGTTGTTCGTTTGGATATTCAGGGCGGGTTATCGTATTTGTATCCGCAGTCTGTTATGGGTGCTCATGTTTCAGATGCGCCGCATCAGCAGACATTACGCGACACTCCGCTTTCTACACGGTACAATGTCGCGTCTTTTGGATGCCTTGGTTACGAACTGGATTTGCGTTTTCTTTCGTCTGCGGAAAAGCGCGAGATAAAAGATCAAATTGCTTTTTACAAAGAGCATCGTAATACTTTCCAGTACGGCATCTTCGAACGCCTGCCGGTTTCTTCGAATAAAAACAGAAACAAAACCATGTGGATTTGCAAAGGAAAAAATAACTCGATAGCAGGATTTTTTCAGACACAGGCGGCTATTGGCACGGAATCGGATTTTTTGCGTATTCCCGGGTTCGAAAATTCAACGCAGTATAACATAACAACAAAGCCGCAAAGCCTGTACATAAAACGGTTTGGCGGTCTTGTAAAGCATCTTTTGCCTATTACATTGGATCCAAACGGTTTTATTTTACGCACGGTAAATAAATATTATTCGTTAACAGATTGTACGGAAAATTATGTATGCACAGGCGAAACTTTGGCAGCAGGAGTCATGTTAAACAGCCAGTTTATGGGAAGTTATTATAACAACAAAACAAGGCTTCTAGGAGATTACGGATCCAGCTTGCACTTAATTTCCCCTCTGGCTTCCAGGTCCGACAATATTTGCGCATAGAACTTGGCATCTATCTTATACTTGGCTCTATAAATAAAATAACTAAATACAATACAAATTAGCGGGAATAAAAGCATTGCGGACTTCATCATAAGAAGCCCTGCCGGCGTTACTTCTGCGGCAGTTTCTGCTTCGTTAATGCCGGAAATAATTATTACAGCCATAACCACTCCGCTGGAGACCGCTCCGCCAACTTTGTAAATAAACGGCTGTAAAGAAAATGTAATGCTGTCGTTTCTTTTTCCAAGTTTCCAGTGCCCGTAATCTACAGAGTCTGCAAGGAACATAAGCATTAACAACTGAACAAAAGACTGTCCCAAAAAAATAAGAACACCCGCAATGCCTATAAAAAGCATTGTTGTTACAGGCGCAAAAAAGAAAAGTATGTAACCTATTGCGACAAGAACAATAGCGCCGGAAAAAAGCGTTTTACGATCAAAATGTTTGCTGAACAACGGAAAAACAGAAAGAGCGGTAAGCTGAGAAATACCCAGAATCCCCGCAAAAATACCGTACATTCCTTCGTTGCCGTACGCATATTTAAAAAAATAAATGCCGAATGTTGTAGTAGTTGTATAACCTATCATAAAAAGAGCGGTAGAAATAGTTGTAAATAATAGCTGATCGTTTTTTACGATGATACCGAATAATTCCCGCAGCGGTGTAGCCTGGGTTTTGCTTTTTACAAGCTTTGTTTCTTTTACGCCAAACAGCGTTATACACTGCCCTGCCAGCATAAACAGTGTTATACAAATGGCAAAAACAAAAAACGCTTTTTGGCTGGAGCCAAATGTTTCGCCTAACATTCTGGTAATTGGCTCTATGCCGGCAACAACAAAGAAAAGCCCGATATTTGCGCAAATACGCGCAAGAGATCCTATTCTTTCGCGTTCTTTCTGATCCACACTAAGAGTTGGAAGCATAGACCAATAAGAAATATCATTAATTGTAAAACTTATTCCCCACATTACATAAAAAACCGCAAACATAATTATAAAACCTGTTCCCTGCAAGCGGAAATTTGTAAAAAGTAAAACGGTAAATACTGCGGTTAACAAAGCTCCCGTGGCAATCCACGGTTTAAATTTACCCCAGCGCGTATTTGTATTATCTATAATAAAGCCCATAAAGGGATCGTTTAAGGCATCGAAAACACGGGCAAAAACTATAATACCCGCAATCCACCACAATACAGCAGTAGATAATTCCAATACATCGGTAAGATAAAACATAAGGAACATGCTAACAAGAGCGTAAATCATGTCTCTGCCAATAGTTCCCAGTCCAAATGTAAATCTGTTTTGTTTATTTTGCATAAATATTCCTTAATCTCTGGAAAAAACAAACCCAAAAGTTGCTTTAGGCATTCTGTAAAACAGCGGGGCTGTCATTGGGGCTGTTGCAATGATATAAACAGGCAGCTCCGCTCCAAGAATTACTTTGGTGGAATTGGACATCTGCCATCTTAGTTCGAAACCCGCAAAAAATAAATTCAGCTCGTCTGTATAAGTTTCCGTAATATCATTGTCATAAAACCGTGTTAAAATTTGATACCCGGCATCTACACAAAATGTCGCAGGGTGTTTTTTGGAATAAAAATCGATGCTAAATTGATACCTTATAAGCGTGTCGTGAACAGTTAGAAATGGATCTATCTTTTTAAATTTTTTATAGCTTGCCGACACAGAAGGAATCGCGTTAGGCAGCCAGAACCCAAGCTTGGCGCCAAGTGTTTCCCGGGTATGATCGCTTAAAAATTCAATTTCCTGGCTTAATGTAACGGAACCTGAAAGATCTAAAAATACAACCCCCGGATACGATAATTTTATATTGCTTAATAGCCCAAAAAACGGACTTTCCAATACATCGGGCATCCCAAAAAACGGCCCTATCTGAAAGCTAAAATAATCCGTTTTAGCAATAAAAAGCCCCTCTATATTGTTTCTTAAAATATTATCTCTAACAAGATTGATATTATAAGCCAGATTATCGTTAATCTCGTTTTTTATGATTAAACTTCCAAAACCAAAGGGATAGGGCTGAAACTCCTTCATAAGCATGGCGGAGTCGCTATATGCTCTTGTCTTATCCGGATGGTGGGTTAGAAAATTGACCCCTCCGGAAATTTCCACTTCTGCAGCCCCTAAAAGCCCGCCGGAGAAGAATAGAAAGACAAGTAAAAGAATCGTTAAAAATGTGTGTCTCATACCTTAATTTTAGCACTTTTATGAATGAAATGCAAATAATTGAGGTAATTTAGCTGTTTTTGTCTTGACTTTATGGCTTTTTTAAGAGATATTTATATTATGAGCGATTATCTTGATCCCAACAATGAAGAACTTCTCAAGGACTTTTTCAGCGAGGCCCAAATGCAAGTAGATACACTGGAACAGAATGTATTGGTTCTTGAAAACGAGGGAGCCAATAAGGACGCTGTAGACGAGATTTTCCGTGCAGCGCATACCTTAAAAGGCGGTTCCGCGACAGTAGAAATGATGGAATTATCCCATTTTACCCATCTTGTCGAGGATGTCTTTGACGCGATCCGTTCGGATCAGGTTGCTGTCAACGGAGATGTAGTAGACACATTGCTTCAGGCTATCGATGTTATTAAAGCAATGCTGGACAAGCGGATGAACGGTTTAATTTACTCGGAAGATACCTCCGAAATAGAAGGAAAGCTCCGCGCTATCCTTTCTGCCAAGGACACTTCTCCCAAGGCAGCGCCTGCTCCCGCAAAGCCCGCGCCCGCTGCTGCGCCAAAACCGGCTTCTGCCGCCTCTTCTTCCGGCGGTCTTTCGGAACACGAATTACAAGAACTTAGGGAATCTGTCGAAGGTTCTACACCCATTTATAAAATTTCCGTTAAATTCGACGAAAACAGCTTAATGAACACTGTCGGCGGTATTCAAATTTACGCAGCCCTAAAAAGCTCCGGAACCATTCTTAAAACAACCCCGGATTTTGAGCATCTTTATGCCGATAACTTCTTTCCAGTTGTGGATTACTACATTGCTTCGGAAACAGCCCCCGAATCTCTTAAAGCGGCCTGTATTTTGTCCGATGTAAGCCTTGACGCGACAGTTACGGATATTTCCACTATGGATGTTACCCCCGCTAAATTTTCGGCTCCAGCCCCAGCCCCTGCTCAAAGCCCTGCGCCTGTTCAAAGCTCTGCGCCTGCTCCGGCTGCTCAAAGCCCGGCTGCAAGCCCCGGCCTGCATCATCCTGCCGGAAGTACCGGCGCAAGCTCGGAAGACGCTAAAAAAGCGGGAAAAGAAGCAGGATCCATACTTCGTGTCGATTCCAAACGAATTGACGATTTATTAAACCTTGTTTCTGAAACTGTAATTACAAAAGCGACATTTAACCAGATTACCATGCAGTTTAACGAGCTTATATCCAGGCTTCGCGCTATAGAAACTCAATACAGAGAAAAAATCAGAAGCCTTTTCGATAACCTGCCCAATTATCTGGAACGAATACAAGAAGGCAAATCCATAAAAGATGTTCGTATAGAAATAAACGAAACCTACGGCGATATTTTTTCGTTGTTTGACACTTTCGAAACTTCGTTTAAGAGCAGTGTCGCAAAATACCGCTCGACATCGCAAAACCTTGGAAGAATTACAAGCGAGCTGCAGGAAGGCGTTATGCGTATACGCATGGTTCCAATCAGCCAGATTTTCAGCCGTTTCCCGCGCCTTGTACGCGATCTTTCCAAAACATTAAATAAAAAAATAAATCTTGTAATAGAAGGCGAAGAAACCGAACTGGATAAATCTGTTATCGAAGATCTTTTAGATCCAATCATGCACTCGGTGCGTAACTCTATCGACCACGGAATAGAATCCATAGAAGAAAGACTTGCAGCAGGCAAACCGGAAGAAGGCACAGTACTTCTTAAAGCCACCAACGAAGGCAACATGATTGTTATAGAAATCGGCGACGACGGCAAAGGTATCGATGTCGAATCGGTTAAGAAAAAAGCTGTCTCGCGCGGAATTATCAATGCTAACAAGATTCTTACCGATGTCGAAGCATTTAATTTAATTTTCGAACCCGGGTTCTCTACCGCGAAAGAAGTTACCAGTATTTCCGGCCGTGGTGTAGGTTTGGATGTTGTACGCCGCCAGATCGACGAGCTTAACGGAACAGTAACGGTAAATTCCGAACAAGGCAGGGGAACTAAGTTTATTATTAAATTACCCTTAACATTGGCAATTATTCAGGGCTTACTGGTTCGTGTTGGAACGGAAATCTATTCCATACCAATAACTTCTGTTATAGAAAGCTTGCGTATTAAACCGGAAGAAATTAAAAAAATCGATAATTACGAAGTATTTAATATTCGTAACGATGTTGTCTCTCTTCTGCGCTTAAACAGGCTTTTTGGAATTAAAACCGAGGAACAAACAGAGCATTGCTTTGTAGTTATTGTAGGAACAGCAGAAAAGAAGATGGGTTTTATGGTGGACAGCTTAATAGGCGAAGAAGATGTTGTTATAAAACCATTACGCGATCAATTTACAAATTCTCCGGGAATTGCAGGAGCTTCGATACTTGGAGACGGTTCGGTATCATTAATAATCGATGTAAGCCAATTACTGGAATTGGGTCTTAAAAAAGAAATGGAGCAGCGCAAAATGCGCGAGGCTTCGGTAAGGTGGTAGCTATGACTGCAGTAGTTAAAAGTTTAGAACAGGTAAATACCGACTTACAGGAACAAAAAGACAAAGTAGACGATGTAGACTTTAAAATGATAACTTTTTCTTTAGCTGGAAAAGAATATGGCGTAGATATAATGAATGTAAAAGAAATTGCCAAAGCAGATAAATTTACATTTGTGCCTAATGCAGCCTCTTTTGTACGCGGTGTGTATAATCTTCGCGGCGATATTATTCCGGTAATAGATTTAAGGACATTTTTTCACTTACCTAACGATCCAAAACCGGACGGTGTAGAAAATTTGCTTATTCTTCATATTAACGATCAAGTTTACGGAACAATAGTAGATAAAATCGATAAAGTCGTAGGAATTAACAAAGAATCTATACAGCCGCCGCACCCAATTTTTGGCGACATTAATATTAAATACATAAGCGGCGTTGTAGAAAAACAGGGCGATCTTTATATCATTCTGGATGTTGTAAGAATATTCACTGTAAGCGAAGAAGACAAAGGAAAGCGTACGGGAGTATCCACAGATACCGGAGAATACTATGTACCGCCCCCCGGAACAGATCAGGCTCAGATACAAAGAGCCGCGGCGGATTCCGCTATTGGTTTTATCCAAGAAAGCCTGGAGGCATTACGCCGGTTTACGGTTTCCGTTGTCAACGAAAGATGGCTGCACACAAGGTTTTCCGAGTGGAGTGCCGGCAAAACAGGCGAAAGCCTGCAATTAAGGAGCGCCTCTGAAGCTGACGAGTTCCTTTCCACATTTACATCTCCTTCTACGGGCGAATTCTGGAGCGAAGCATACGCAACCGCGGTTAATAAAATGCTTCCGGAGCTTTCTTCGACAACTATAAATGTCTGGAATATTGGCTGTGCAAAGGGCTATGAAACATATTCATTTGCGTGTATATTAAGAAGCAGGTATCCAGATGCCCGTATTAAAATATGGGCAAATGACAACGATATTATGTCTGTTTCGCAAGCGCCGAATATGACTTTCGAGCTCGACGAAATACCGGAATATTGCCGGCAGTTTATGGTGCATGCACCAAGCGGTTATTCGTTTAAACCGGTTATTAAGGATTCGATTGTTTTCGAGTATCACGATATATCGCACGAAAACACACTGCCGGAGCTGGATATAATTCTTGTAAGGGATGTAATTTCATTCTTGCCTGTAAGCGAGCAAGGAAGGATTGTGGCGAATTTTTCAGAAAAACTGAAAAACCGTGGATTGGTAATTATGGGAAGAAACGAGGAGCTTACCGGTGCTTTATGGCATTCTATAGCCGATGATCCTGTTTCTGCTTATTTACACAATGCATAAAATAAAAACTTTTTGTTAAGGAGAAAAATATGAGAGTTGAGTATATCAACCCATTTGTTGAGTCCGCTTTTAATGTATTAAAAGAAGTCTTAAACGCCGATGTTAAGCGCGGAGAAATCTATCTTAAGCCTACATCAATGTCCATTATGGGTGTTGCTGCGCTGGTAGGTCTTGCCGGCGATGTCGAAGGCCGTGTGCTTTTTGACATGACAAAGGAAACGGCGCTGTACATAGCCGGAGCCATGAATGGCGAAACTTTTACGCAGCTAGATGAGCTTGCAAAAGCAACCATCCAGGAGCTTGCAAACATGATTACAGCGCAGGCTGTTACAAAACTGCACGATCTTGGGTTTAAGTTCGATCTTACTCCGCCTGCGTTATTTACAGGAGACAACATGGAAGTTTCTACCAATCTTGGCGAGGTAGAAGCCCTTATTGTTCCAATGGAACTTGCAAAAGGCAAGATCGAAGTAAATGTCGCTATCCGCGAAAGAATAAAATAGGTCGAATCAAATAGCCATTTTTTCTTGGGCGGCTAGCTCAGTTGGTTAGAGCACCAGCTCGACACGCTGGGGGTCACAAGTTCGAGTCTTGTGCCGCCCAATTTTATGCCTGATCATTCTTTCTAATGGTCAGGCTTTTTTATGTAATGTAATACTCTGTCAGGCAGGGAATTATGGCTATTTGGACACCCACTTACAAAATATGTAAAAAAACGGTAAAATTCATAAGATGCATATAAAAGAGAAGAAATTTGGAGTTCTTCCCAATGGAAAAAAGGTAAAACTCTATACACTTAGCGCGGGAGACTTGCAGTTTTCGCTGACCGATTTTGGCGCAACATGGACAAGTTTAATAATACCTTCGGGCAAAGGCAAGGGCAAAGACGATGTGCTTCTTGGGTACTCATGTTTGGACGGCTATTTAAATAATCAACCTTATATCGGAGTTACAGTAGGGCGGTTTGCAAATCGGATAAAAAACGCGGCGTTTACCTTAAACGGCAAGAAGTATCAATTAGAGGCAAATGACGGAAAAAACAGCCTGCATTCCGGCAGCCGCGGTTTTGATAAATTGCTTTGGAAATCCAAAGCCTACGAAGAAGACGAAGGCGTTTATGTTCGTTTCGAGCTTACCAGCCCGGAAGGAGACAGCGGTTTTCCGGGAAAATTAAAAGCCTCTGTATGTTACGGACTTACAAAATCCAACGAAATTATCTGCGATTATCAGGTAAAAGTTGATGCCCCATGCCCTGTAAATCTTACGAATCATGCTTATTTTAATTTAAATGGAGAAGGGCGGGGAGATATTTTATCGCACGAAGCCGTATTGTATTGTTCGTCTTATGTCGAAGTAGATAAATACGCAATTCCTACAGGCAAAATAATTCCCGTCGATGGAAATAAATTTGATTTTACAAAACGAAAAAAAATCGATTCGGATTTCAGCAAATTTCCCGTTAAATTTAACGGCTATGA
Source organism: Treponema sp. (assembly GCA_031286205.1). Taxonomy (GTDB): domain Bacteria; phylum Spirochaetota; class Spirochaetia; order Treponematales; family Breznakiellaceae; genus WQXQ01. The sequence goes on along the minus strand of JAITUR010000083.1, from coordinate 4,689 downwards.
TCATTGTTTTGTTGTCGATGGAGAGCCTGGAAAACTACGCCCCTGCGCGGAAGTGTACAGTAATGAATCCGGAAGATCTATGAAAGTTTTTACAACACAGCCGGGCGTTCAGTTTTATACGGGAAATCATCTTCAAAAAGTTACCGGCAAACCGGGTTCTGTATATACAAAACATACCGGCTTTTGTATGGAAACCCAGCATTTTCCGGATACGCCCAACAGGATTAGTTTTCCGCAATGTACGGCAAGCCCGGGAAACGACTACCACGAAAAAGCTGTATTTAAATTTGATTGGTACTCTTAGTTAATAATTATTTGTGCTAAGGAGTATCGTCGTTTAATTTAAATTAAAACTTTTTTTTAGTTTATAAAGACAAGAATCTACAGTGCCTTTACAAACTCCGATTACTTCTGCTATCTGGCTGTTTGTGGCATTCTTTCGGACAAGGTTTAACCGTTCCCGTAATTTATTCAGTTTTTTTCTTGCGGTGTTCAATTGATGGTTCATCTTGTCATAAACAACAGTGTTTTTGCTCATTATAGCTAGTCTCCTTTCATAAACCATACACCGGTAATATTGACGAAACGTCCTTTCTTTTAATAAATAAATATCGTCATCTTTTTTTTGTCTTATTTTGCGCATATTTTCCATCATGGATTTTAAATCATCTTTTTCAATCTCTATCATTGGGGCGACTTTATCTATAAAATCATCAGAAATGTAGTTGTAACACTTTAAAAGCAAGGCAAGAATTCGCCTGGAATTTTTTCTGCCATTTTTATCGCGAATAATTTTTGATATTATTTTTTCTTTGCTGCTAAAATTATATTCGGGCGATTCTTCATAAACATATAAATCGGGAACACGGGCGCACCATGTCGAATATTCTGTAACGCTGCTTTTTACCGTGCTAACCTTGTATTCCTTGGAAGCAATAAAGAAAATTTTATTTAAAAATGCCTCAAAGGAAGAACCAATATCAATATATTTATCTATGGATTCTCTTAGGCGCGGATAAAACCAGGAAACAAAATCCTCGTAATCGTCTGCTTGCCAGTGGCTAAGGCAGGTTTTTCTCTGATTAAAAAGATAATAATTGTAAATAGAACCTTCCGTCTTACATCTGGATATAGCTTTGCTAATGTACTGTTTGTAAATGGCATTTAAATCGATAAGTTTCATAATAACCTCTGTTTTGATATCGGAAATTGTACAGAGGAAATATAAAAATCGGGGATTTTATCATCTCGAAGAATACTTTATGTTCAAATAAAAAGTTTGGAAAATGTTTCTAATATTATTTCTTTTACATATGAAACATTTCCCTGCATAGTGAGCCCTGCAGCATTTTTATGGCCGCCGCCGCCAAAAGAAAAAGCTATTTGCGCAACATCAATAGCATCAACAGATCTTAAGCTTACAGCGCAGTTGTTCTCGCACTCTTGGCGGATTATAGCTGTAGCTTCTACACCGTTAATAGATAACAATAATTGATTTAAAGAATCGGAGTCTCTGCTTTCTAAACCAAAAGCAGCTAAATCTTCCAGTGTTTCGTAACTTATTAAAAATTTACCGTCAAAAAAAGATTCTATTCTTGTAAGTATATTTCCCATTAATATTCTGGAGTTTAAACTTTTCCCCCCATTAATAACAGAAAAAATTATTTTTGGACTTGCGCCGCAGCGAATCATTCTGGCGGCAGCTTCAAAAACCTCTGCGCTTTTTTCTGTAAGATGGCGGAAAAAACCTGTGTCTGTGCATAGGCCAAAAAGAAGATACCCTGCTTCTTCTTTGGTAAGTTTAATATCCAGGGTGTTTGTAAGTTTTTCTATCATTACCGTGCAGGACGGTGCGGTAGTATCGATATAAACCGGAAAGTCGGCAGTAGAAGGCGGATGAGTCGAAGCAGCATGATGATCTATTATTGCATAGGGAAATTTTTCCAGTTTTTCCTGAATTTCCCCGGTTCTTTCCATAGTAGAACAATCAACAATTATTACTTTTGTTTTTTTATACTTTTCTTCGGAAGCTAAAATAGAATCCAGAATTTTTAGATTTTCTATAAAAAGGTTTTCTATTTTTTTTATATCCGGTCTGTTAAAAGGACCGGCAGAACATACAATAGCATATTTTCCAAGCCGTTCTAACGCACTGCGAAGGGCAAGCTGGCTCCCTACGCAGTCTCCATCAGGCTCTTTGTGACCAGCAATTATAAAATTAGAGCCGGTTTTTATAAAATCTACCAGCTCCTCCGGTACCGCATGCATTAGAACTCAATTTTAAATGTTTCTGTATCTGTAAAATATTGTCTAACATCTACATTTCCGGGAAAAATCCCCCAGGATCTGTGGCCGCTGATCCGGTGTACATAGACTCTTACATGGCTGAATTCCCCGTTTTTATAGAAAACAGACATTGTAGGCCAGTCCCGTCCTGCAGGCAGACGAATCATTTCCGCCCTTCCGGCGGCATCGGTAAACCATTCGACAGGAATACTGGTAGTAGCTATTTGATTCGTTCCTTTGCGATACAGTATTACATAACCCAAGCCGGTTGTGTAAATTTTTTCTATGGGGATATTAATGTAGTACATATCTGTGGGGGTGTTTCTGGAATTGTTCTGCGAAAATACAGGCGTTAATACCGCCAAAAAAATCAATGCAAAAATGATCTTTTTCATATCTTTCTCCTTAATAACCCAATTTTAACCTTTTTTGGAAAATTAAGCAAGCCATTTTAGATCAAATTTTGCTTAAGAACCTTTCTTACTGCCCCGGGACCGTCAAGCATTTGTGTAAAAAGCTCCAAAACCTTGTCCGCAAGCTCTGCTTTGTATAAATCTACGCCAAAATACACCGAATTCGATAAAATTGGCTGTAATTTGTCATTAAATGGCCCTTTTTGACCTAAATTGATACCGGATAAAGCGGTTTTAAGACTTTCGTAATTAGGGTCAGGGGAAACTTCGAAGGGGCTGCCTTTATCATCAATACCTAAAAGATAGCGCAGCCAGCAAGCCAGTACCAGAGGAATCAATTTTAAATCTTTGCAGCCTTTACCTTCGTTTATGTAGGCTTTTATTGTTTCGCCAAAACGAATGGGTATTTTTAACGAAGAATCCATAGCAATGCGCTGAGGAGCATCCGGCATAAAAGGATTGGGCAGGCGTACATTTATTACCTGATCGATAAAATCGCGGGGTTTTATAATTCCCGGATCGGTAACAACAGGGAGTCCTTCCTTGTAGCCGATTCCTTCTATTAACTTTACTAAGTCGGGATCTTTCATTTCTTCGCTTATTCTTGTGTAGCCAAGAAGGCAGCCAAAAACCGCAAGGCTTGTGTGCAGGGGGTTTAGACAGGTGCATACCTTCATTTTTTCTACCCTGTCTACAGTTTCTTTATTTGTAAATAAAACTCCCGCTTTTTCCAGCGGCGGCCTGCCATTGGGGAAGACATCTTCGACTACAAGATATTGAGTTTCTTCCGCGTTTACAAAGGGGGCGACATAGGTGTTTTTTTGTGTTACAAAACCCTGCATATCTTCCAGCCCGGCGGAAGCAAGCATATCGCGCACTGAATCATCGGGGCGTGGTGTAATTTTATCGATCATTGACCAGGGAAAACTTACTTTATTATGATTGCGGATATAATCCAAAAAGCAGGCAGAGGTAATGCCATTTGTAACCCAGTATTTAGCGATGGTTTCTATTGCGGCATGGAGAATATCTCCGTTGTGCGAACAATTGTCCATGCTTACCATAGCAATAGGATAAGCGCCGTTGGTATAGCGTTCGTGAAGAAGAGCGGTAACTTTTCCAAGATAACTTTTTGGGTAAGCAGGACCAACATTAATATCTTCTTGTATATCGGGAAAGAGCGATCCATCACGCCCGGTTAGGTTGTAGCCTTTTTCGGTAATGGTAAAACTTGCCATTTGCAGGGAAGGAGCGGCAAATATTTTTCTTAAAATATCGAAATCATGGGTCGATTCGCTGCCCGAGTCCATTCTTAAAGCCTGAGCGACAGAGCCAATAATCTTTTTTTCTGTTGATCCGTCGGATTTAAGCGTTACAAGCAGGGTAAGATTATCAAAAGCGGTAAAACTTTTGTCGATAATTTCGCCGTCATAACCTTCCGCAACGATAATTCCCGTTGTTTCCAGCCTCTCTTCCAAAAGCGACTGCATCATAGCCGCCGGAAACGCGCGAAAAATATTCCCCGCCCCAAAATGCACCCATTTGGGAGCCGCTTTTGTAACAGCAATCATTGCCTCGCGATTAAATTGCGGAAGAGTAATTCCCGCCTTTTCCCAAAAAGATATGTCTTTTAACGATTCGTTGGATAGTTTCATGAATGTAGTATATCAGTACGGGGAAGAATAGGCTAGTGTTCGGGGTCTCTCTCGACTATGCACTTTATTTCAGGAATTATGTGTAAAAAACACACATTTTCCTTGAATTTTGTGTATTTAATTGGCAAGTGTTTGGATATATTGGGTTAAGAAATATTAATACATCTTTTTTCGTGTCCGTTTTCTATTTGTAATTCCGGGATTTTTTGCGCGCATTCCGGCGTTGCTTGAGCGCATCGTGGCGCGAATGGGCAGCCCGGTTCGGGGTTTGCAGGGTCAGTAACTTTTCCGGGTATAGTCAATAAACGCTCATTGGAGTAGTGGCTGCCAAATTT
>JAITUR010000103.1 GCA_031286205.1 Treponema sp. | reverse complement strand
ATTCCAATCGCACTGGACGAGATGAACCGTGCAGGAGAACTTAAAAAAGGCGATATAATTCTAACCGTAGGTTTTGGCGGAGGCCTAACCTTCGGAGGAAATATAATAATATGGTAATAGGAGAAATGAATGAATAAAACAAAAGCTGCATTTTTATTTCCCGGACAGGGAGCGCAGTATTCCGGTATGGCGACGGATTTATTGTCGTCTGATGCCGTAAAAAAATTGTTTGACACAGCATCCGATATTTTTGGAAAGGATGCAAAAGAAATGTTGAATCAGGATGCCGACACTCTTAAACGAACCGATGTTTCCCAGCCGGCAATTACTGTCGCTAATTTAGCGGCAGCCGTGTATCTTGCGGAGCAGGGTTATGTACCTGCCGCCTGTGCGGGCTTTAGCCTTGGCGAATATGCCGCTCTTGTAAGCGCCGGCATTTTAAGCTCTTCCGATTGTTTAAAATTAATTAAAGCAAGGGGAGAGGCAATGCAAAAGACCGCCGACAATCTGCGCGAAGCTGCAGGAGGAGATGCGGCGGCGGCTCCCGGCATGGCAGCCATCGTAGGACTCGAACCCAAACAGGTAGAAGAGTTAATTGCAAAGTGGAGCGCGGAAGGAGTCAAAGACCTTTATGCCGCAAATATCAATTCGCCCAAACAGCTTGTAGTTGCAGGAACCGCCGCCGCCTTAACAGAAGCAGAAACCCGTTTTAAGGAAGCAGGCGCAAAAAGGGTAATTCGTTTGCAGGTAGCAGGTCCCTTCCATTCGCCGCTTATGGCGGATGCCGCAGCAGCTTTTGCACCGGCACTGGAAAGCGTAACATTTAACGATCCCGCCATTCCGGTTTTTTCCAATGTAACAGGCAAGGCAATTTCTTCGGGAGACGAAGCAAAAAAACTTGCATTACAGCAGATTACAAGCCCGGTTCGCTGGGTAGAAGAACAAGCATCCATTGCGGCAGCCGGAATAGAAGCTTGTCTGGAAGTTGGTCCCGGTAAAGTGTTACAGGGCTTGTGGAAAGATTCAGGAAGCGAGCTTCCAATCTACGCCGCAGGAACTGTCGAAGATATATCAAAAATAGGAGAATAACCATGAGACTGGAAAATAAAAAAGCGCTTATTACAGGAGCGCTAAGAGGAATTGGAAAAACAATAGCCGATTTATTCATTGCAGAAGGCGCAGAAGTTTGGGGGCTGGATTATAAAACCCCGGAAGATCTTTCTGACAGAGTTGCCGCCGCAAAGGGCAAACTGCATTGGGTAGAGTTAGACCTTTCTAAAATTGCAGAAATAGACGGTGTAATAGAAGGCGTTGTTAAGGAAGCGGACGGATTCGATATTGTAGTAAACAATGCAGGTATTACCAAAGATAATCTTTCGTTTAGAATGTCTTTGGAAGAATGGCAGAAGGTAATCGATATTAATTTGACCGCAGCGTTTTTTGTATCCCGCACTGTAGCAAGAGACATGATCCGCAAAAGGAAAGGTTCCATTATCAATATGGCAAGCGTTATCGGTATTCATGGCAATGGCGGACAGGCGAACTATGCCGCAAGTAAAGCAGGCTTAATCGGCGTTACAAAAAGTATTGCCAACGAAGTTGCAAGCCGCGGAGTACGCGTAAACGCAATTGCGCCCGGTTATATCGATACAGACATGACCGCCGTATTGCCGGATGAAGTAAAAAATAAAATGATAGATGTCATTCCAATGAAGCGTATGGGAGTGCAAAAAGATGTCGCAAATGCGGTGTTGTTTTTTGCGTCAGACGAATCTTCATATATTACAGGACAGGTTTTGCCCATTGACGGCGGAATGTTCTTTTAAGTTAACAGGAGTATAATAATGAAAAAGAAAGTTGTTGTAACCGGAATGGGAATTATTTCCTGCATCGGTAAAAGTGTAGAGGAATTTTGCGCATCTTTAAAAGAAGGAAAAAGCGGTATCAGTAAAATTGAATCTTTTGATACCACCGATTTTGATGTAACAATTGCCGGAGAAGTAAAAGATTTTGATGCTTCGCTTTACATGGATAAAAAAGAAGCGCGTAAAATGTGCCGCTTTACCCAGTTTGCCGTAGCCGCAACAGTTCAGGCATTGAATGATGCAAAACTGCTTGGCGAACCTGATGCCGATGGCAAGAAAGTTGTAAACTGCGAAGCCGAAAGAATCGGTATTGTGATCGGCAATGGTATTGGCGGTTTTGAAGTTGTATCCGAGTCTCATAAAAAAATGTTTAACGACGGACCAAAAAGAATGCTGCCCCTGACCGTCCCCATGATGATCCCAAACGAAGCTGCCGGCAATATTTCCATGATGTACGGCACCAAGGGTCCTGCATTTACCCAGATAACAGCCTGTGCTGCCGGCACAGATGCAATGGGACAAGCGCTTGATCTAATCCGCAATGGCAGGTGCGATGTAATTATCTCCGGCGGTACGGAAGCTACAATTATTCCGTTTGCTGTAGGCGGCTTCCAGATGCTTAAGGCGCTTTCCACCAAAAGATGCGACGATCCGACAAAAGCTTCGCGCCCCTTCGATGCCGACCGTGACGGTTTTGTAATGGCGGAAGGCGCGGGCATTTTAATTCTTGAAAGCGAAGAACACGCAAAAAAACGCGGCGCAAAAATATACGCCGAGCTTGCGGGATACGGCGCTTCAGCCGATGCATTCCACATTACTTCGCCTGACCCCACAGGCAATGGCGGAGCAAATGCCGTTAAACTGGCTCTTGCCGATGCAGGTCTTAAACCGGAAGATATCCAGTACTACAATGCGCACGGAACATCAACCGAAATAAACGATCCTACAGAAACAAAGATGCTAAAAATTGCTTTTGGCGATCATGCTTACAAGATGAAGATTTCCAGTACCAAGGGAATGCATGGACACAATATTGCCGCTGCCGGCGGTATAGAAGCCATCGCCTGTATTCTGGCAATCCGCGACGGATTTTATCCGCCAACGATCAATCTGGATAATCCTGATCCCGAATGTGATCTGGACTATGTAGCGAACAAAGCGCAGTATGGCGAAATTACAGCGGCTGCTTCCGGCTCGCTTGGTTTTGGCGGACACAACGGCGTTGTAGTGTTTAAAAAATATAATTCATAAAGAGGAATAAAATGAGAGAAGAAATTGAAAAGTTACTGCCGCATAGAGACCCGTTTCTTTTTGTGGACGAAATCGTTGAAGCAACCAGCGAAAAAATTGTAACAAAACATGTGTTTACAGAAAACGAATATTTTTTTAAGGGGCATTTTCCCGAGTACCCTGTAGTGCCGGGAGTAATCCTTGTCGAAACAATGGCTCAGTCCGGCGGTGCGGGTTTACGCAAACTTGGCACTCTTAGCGCCGACGGTTTATTCTTTTTTGCTACAGTTGACAAAGTAAAATTCCGCCGCCAGGTTCGCCCCGGCGATGAAGTCCGCTGCGAAATAGAAAATCTGCGTGTCTCGCCCAAGATGATTAAGCAGCGCGGTAAAGCTTATGTTGGCGATGAAGTAGCCGCAGAAGCCGAATGGATGTGTCTTGTAGGGAGCGTGTAATGATTAAACCAATGGTTAGAAACAATATCTGTCTTAATGCTCATCCGGCTGGATGTGTCAAAATGGTAGAGCGGCAGATTGAATATGCCGAAAAAAATTTATCAAAGGCGGACAATGCGCCTACAGGCGTACCCAAGTTAGCATTAATTGTCGGCTGTTCTAACGGTTATGGTCTTGCAAGCCGCATTTGCGCCGCATTTGGATACAAGGCTGTTACTGTCGGGCTGTCTTTCGAAAACGAACCGTCGGAAAAACGCTCCGGAACCCCGGGCTTTTACAACAACGAAGCGTTCGATAAAGAAGCCGCAAAGGCGGGACTTGTTTCCATCACCCTTAATGGCGATGCTTATTCCAACGAAATGAAAACCAAAACTGCCGAAGCTGTTAAACAGGCTGCCGCAAAGGCGGGCATCCCGGCAAAGATAGATTTGTTTGTTTATTCGCTTGCATCTCCCGCAAGAACAGATCCAAAAGACGGAGTTATGTACAAATCGGTAATTAAGCCGATTGGCTCAGCCCAGTCCGGCAGAACCCTTAACTTTATGGACGGAACCTTTGGCGATTTTTCTATCGAACCTGCAACAGAAGAAGAAATATCCAACACGGTAAAGGTTATGGGCGGCGAAGATTGGGAGTTGTGGATGGACGCGCTGAACAGCGAAGGACTTTTTTCGCCGCAGTCCCGCACAGTGGCTTACACTTACATTGGTCCCGAATTGTCGTGGGCAATTTACAAAAACGGAACCATTGGCAAAGCCAAGGAAGACCTGGAACGCGCCTGCCGTGATATTAACAAAAAGTACGCGGAAAAAATTAGCGGCGCATGGGTTTCTGTTAACAAGGCACTCGTTACCCGTGCAAGTGCGGTAATTCCAATTATTCCATTGTATATATCATCGCTCTTTAAGGTAATGAAAGACAAAGGTCTGCACGAAGGCTGTATCGAACAAATTGCGCGCCTCTACCGCGACTTTCTCTACACCGCTGACGGCAAAGTTCCGGTGGACAGCGAAAACCGTATCCGCATAGACGATTGGGAAATGCGCGACGATGTGCAAAAAGCCGTTACAGAAATAATGCAAAAAGCAACAGCGGAGAATGTATTTACAGAAACCGATGTCGCAGGCGTTAAACATGACTTTTTGGAAGTGCACGGCTTTGATGTCGCCGGCGTGGATTACGAGGCGTAAGCTTTAAGCTCTTTCGTAAATTGCCTGTAAAAATAATGCCGCTGCTTGTGATACATTCAGGCTTTCGATATTGCCGGTACCGGGAATACGCAATAAATACGAACATTGCTCCTTAACATTATTTGGCAGCCCGGTTTCCTCGTTCCCAAGTACAAGGGCAATGCCGGGGCGTTTTCCGTTTTTAGTTTTACAACAGGTGCCTATGTCCCCTATTCGCATTCTGGCTCTAATGTCCGTGCCAATTGTTACAATCTTTTTTGATGCATCTTTAAGAAAAGCTGCCGTGTTGGAAACCTTTCTGATAGTCAGGTGCTCCATGCCGCCTTCCGCAACACGATAGGTGCTGGTGGTTAACCTTAGTTCGTATTTTGTTATCGGTTTTTCTTCGTCAGTCTGCTTATTGGCAGGTACAGCCGAACCAACGGGAGATGTCAGGGCATTGTCCTTTTCGTTAAGTATGATATAACTTACATCGAAGAAAGCTGCCGCCCTTATAATTGCACCCAGATTGTGGTCGTTGCCTACAGAGTGCAGAATAACCCCGGTTTTACCTTCGTTAGCCCACAGCTCCAGGTCTTCCATGTTTAATCCTTCTACTGCAGGTTCTTCGATCATGGCAACCACACCCTGATGGTGAACACTTTTGCAAATACGCTCCAGTTCATCGTTTTCGCAGATCTTGTACGGTCGCTTGCGTTCGGCAAGCTGTTTACAAACACCGGTAAAAGATTTTAGCCTGTCCTCGCGTAAAAATAGACGATTAATAATTTCAGGGTGATGCTGCCCCACAGCAAGGACTGCATTAAATCCGCAGACTGCCAGTTCATCGGTTAGTTTATTCCGCATAATTCATTATATACTTTGCACATTGTTTATGCTATTATACTATCATGGCAGCAAGAAAAACCGCCAAGAAAACTTCTCGTTCGGATGGACCAAAGGCAATAGTTGTATTTTGGCTGATATTTGCCGTCGTTATTATCAGCATTGCTTTGTTTAACTGGAGCACCATAAACAGAAACTTTAATCTTTTTAAAACACGATTAACAAACCCGCCCGGTACAGAAAAAGAATATTTAGAAGATGGAATTGATACCGAAAGCCCGGCATCAACACCGGAAATTGTCGTTATAGAACCTGAAAGAAGATCCGGCACAGAAACAAACCCCGCCCCACCGCCAACAGCGCAAACACCACAGCCCCCTGCATCGCCGCCGCCAGCACCGCCAACAGTGCAGACCCCAAAGCCGCCTACGCCAGCACCGCCAACTGTACAAACAAGGGAAAGGGCTGTTTACTTTGCCAATATTAATAATGATGGGCAAATACTTCAATCCAGGGTAACAAGAAGGCTTCCTGTTTCGGAAACGCCGCTGCAGGATGTAATAAACGCGATGCTTGCGGGTCCTGCCGCAGATGAATTAAGCCGCAATATGTTAAATTTGATACCAAAAAACACACGGCTTCTTTCCGCAACAGTACGAGGCAGTACGGCGTATTTAAATTTCAGCGAAGATTTTATGTTTAACACATACGGCGTAGAAGGATATGTTGCTCAGCTTAAGCAGATTGTTTGGACGGCAACAGAGTTCCCCAATATTCGCGATGTTCAAATATTAATAGACGGCCGCCGTGTAGATTATCTTGCCGAAGGCATCCTAATTGGCAGCCCCATTGGCAGACAAAGTTTTTAGGTTTTTTGGTAGATCATTCCCCAAAACTATATGGATTTACTAGAACATTATGTGCAGTTGTGCCATATTGCAATTACCTTAAAATCTAAAACCTATTTCCAATAAAAATGCATTATTCATTGTAAATGACTTTCTGAATATAAATTCACTTTGATATGCTGCTACAATACTAAACCAATTATTAAAATTATATTCATATCCCAAATGAGTATACAATCCAAATGGATTTTTGCCCCATCGAACGGTATTTATATAACCAACAGTTCCAATTCCCATATTAAAATACTTAAATACTACCTGCTCTATGAATATCCCCGTAGTTAAATATGCTCTTTTTTCATCTGCAAAAATATTTAAATGATTAATTATTAATCCATATCTTTGAAAATCATTAGACATAAGCAATACCTTTAAGCCATAAGTATATGATAATCCCTCCATATCATCAGCTTTGCAATATCCAATGGAACTACTAGGGCGAATAAGTATGGTTTGTCCATATGTCAAAGATAGCGAAATAAAGAATAATAAAATAGAAATTATATATTTTTTCATTTTTCCTCGGTTTATTTTATTGCTTTTACAGGACACTTATGTATACAATTTCTGCAAAAAATACATTCAGTTGACAGTACTTTCTGCCCATTTTCTATATACTTTTGAACATTTACATCCATTGGACACACTTCGTTGCATTTCCCGCATTTAATACATTTATTTCCGCTTGGTTTAATTTTTACAAGAGAAAACCGGCTGGGCAATTTCATAACAAGCGATACAGGACAGAATATTTTGCAGAAAGCGCGCTTCTTTTTATAAGCGAATGCCAATATAATACCAATAATGTAATATGATATATAACCAGCCAAAAACCAGATAAATTGATCCCATTTATGAGTTTCTATAAAAGCACCGTCGATTGGTGAGTATATATGCCTGTTATAATAATCATACCCCAACTTTATAAGAATGAAAGGAACAAGCAATGATATTATCAATACAGGTATTCGAATATATGTTAGATTTTTTGGTATAGTTTTATTTTCTTTTATTGGAAGCCATTCAAGGAGAGCCGCTGTATAACACCCCCAGCCGCAAAATCCTCTGCCATAAAATAAAGGACCAACTACTTTTGCTATCGCATAATGTATCAATACACGGGTAAATATTCCTGTGCTTAAAAAATACGCAAAGTAAAAAACAGTTTCTTCTATTTGCATATTTTCTCTTTGCAATATTCCCAAAAAGACTAAAAAACAATCGCAACTATCGAAAGACATATTTTTCTTCCTAAATCCGGGTTATCATAACGGACGCTGACAAAAAAACCTAATGATACACTAAAACCAATCGGGATAAATATAAGAAAAAATCCTGTCCAAATAGTTAATCCCATTGATACAGATAAAGTTATTCCCACAAGGAATGGAATTATACAATGCGCGTACTTTTTCATAAAGGTCTTACCCTCCCCATATTTACAATTATTGTTGTAGAATTGCTGTTTACAGGTATTTTTAACTTGTTAAAATTTCCGGGAGCTCCTCTGTGATTATAATTTGTAATCCCGACAGGTTCGGTTGGTATTCCAAATATTGCTTTATTTAATCGTCCGTCATTATTAGTATCCTGAAAAATTGATACTACATATTCACCTTCCGGCAGCTCCAGAGAATGATTTAATCTGGTATTATCAGGGTTTAAAGTAAAAGATACAAAAGCCTGTTTGTTTTTATAACCCGTTTCGTTTGAATATACAGCCACATATAATAAACCGCCGCCAACATTAACTCCATTAATTTGTATGGTAACATTAATGTTATTTGCAAAAGAATTTACTGTAATCAAAATAAAAGCAAAAAGAAATATTAATTTTTTCCCCATTATTTGCCTCCTGTAATTATTATAATTATAGGAATTATTTTTTAAAAGAAAACAGAAATGTTACCAAGATGCATTTTTTGTATACTAAGATGCAGCTTTTTCCATTTTTTCTTTGCGTTTTTGCAGCAATTCGTTTATTTCTTTTGTTTTTTTCCGTATGTTTACAATAGATGCAATAATTACAAACATATATATTATAACCGCCATAATGATAAGAACCCAAATAGGTGTTACAGAATACCAGTCAAAAATAAAACCAAATGTTACAAGAACCAAAATTATGCAACTAATGTCAAGCAGATACTCCAAAACTACATATCGAAATTCAATTTTATGTAATAATAAGATACCGATATTAATAATTATATTTGCCCCGAATATTTGAAAAATAGTAGAAACTAAAATTTGTTCTGTGTCGAATATTACAAAGAAAATACCCAAAATAACCAACGCAGCTCCAGTGCAAAACACTATATTTATTGCCAAATTTTTCATTATTATTTATCCTCCCGTAGTATCAATCTTATGTTTTCCAGATATTTTCTGGTAACATACAAACATTTCCCATTCGTTAATATAGCTTCCAAATGACTGTTAGCTAAAGTTCTGATTTTTTCTAATTTATTAATGTTTATTATGCAATATTTACTAATTTGAA
>JAITUR010000054.1 GCA_031286205.1 Treponema sp. | reverse complement strand
AGAGGCAGAAAAGATGGACCGTATTTGTCGTTTATGGATTTTCTTGACAGGGTTGATATAAAAGGAGTAAGTAAAAAAGTAATAGAGCTTTTGGTTCAGACAGGGGCATTCGATGAATTTGGTATAGCGCGCGATACTCTTTTTGGCAATGTAGAAAAAGCAATAGAATATGCCATAAAAAATAAAGAAGACAAAGATTCAGGGCAGACAAGCCTTTTCGAAGATTCCGCAGATTCAGGAATGCCGTCTTTTGCGTTTGATCCATTTCCAGAAATGGGGCGGCTGGAAAAATTAAATTTGGAAAAGCAGCTTTTGGGTTTTTATTTTTCCGGGCATCCAATGGACGAGTTTAAGGAAATATGGCAAAGAGTTGTTAATATTAATTTGTCTAAAATAGAAGATTTAAGAACAGGCAATTCCGCATTGGTTGGAATTATAAGAAGTATAAAACAAATTATTACGCAAAAAGGCAGTAAAATGGCTTTTGGAACGCTTTCCGACTACAATGGAGAGATCGATTTAACCATATTTCCAAGTGTATGGGAAAAGTATCAGGATGAATTCGAAATAGACAATGTTTTAATATTAAAAGGAAAAATAGATTATCAAAAAGACAAAGATAAATATTCTTTTGTTGTAGAAGAAATTGTAAAAAAAGAAAATGTCGATTCCATCCTGCCCCCGGAAGAAATACACATAAGATTACACGCAGATGCAGCAAATGACGAAAATAAACTATATACCTTAAAAGATTTTATCGCGGAAAACTCCGGTAATTGTATGTTGTTTATTCATGTTCCTGTAATGGACAAAGAAAAAGTTATAAAAATATTTCATGGCATTAATATATCCAGCGATACTATAGATGGTTTAAAAAACAATATCTGTGTAGAAGAAATATGGAGGAAGTAAAATGATTATAAATATAATAGCCGCCGTATTGGGATTTTATTCGATTTTAATTTTAATTAGAATTATATTTTCCTGGTTTGGCAATATGGTGTCCGGAAGATTCGCCGATTTTTTAATTTTTGTTACAGACCCTTATCTAAATTGGTGGAGGCGGAATTTAAATTTAAAGATAGGCGTTATGGATTTTTCTGCCATAGCCGCTATAACCGCGCTTTCCGTTGCGCAGAATGTTTTATATACAATTTCCAGATTCGATAAAATTACACTGGGAAATGTTTTAGCAATTATACTTGTGTCTGTTTGGAGTGTGCTTTCTTTTATTATTGGTTTTTATGTATTTGTAATTTTGCTTAGATTAATAGCATACCTGACAAACAGGGATATTTACAGCCCGTTTTGGCAGTTAGTCGATTCAGTTTCTAAACCGGTAATATACAAATTTAATAGATTGTTTTTTGGAGACAAAATAAATTATGATCATATTGGCGTAATAATTTCTATTGTTTTATTAATTGTTATTTGGATTGCGGGAGGCATTATAATTCCACTGCTGGCAAATATGTTTTCAGGGTTTCCGTTATAATGTTTATTCGTAATATCGATACTCATATAAATAAATTGCATGGAGTTGGTTCTGTTGCATCAGCTAAACTTGCGCATTTAGAGATTAATAAGATAAAAGATTTATTAACATATTACCCAAAAGATTGGGAAGATAGAAGCATTATAAATCCTTTAAATAATTACCAAAACGGCAAGGTTTGTAATATCGTAAAAATTATTGGCCGCGACTGGATAGGTTATGGCAGAAATAAAACTCTAAAGCTGTATATAGAAGATAATACCGCCCAGGGAATTCTTTTATGTTTTAACAGGCCGTGGCTGGAAAAACAAATTATTACGGGAAAAACATACAGAATATGGGGAAAATTTTATTACAAATACGGAGAGCTTCAGTCCGGTTCTTTCGAAATAGAAGACGCAAATATCCAAAACACTTTTAGTAAAATACTGCCTATTTACCCCCTTACCGCGGGATTATCCCAGGCAATGTTAAGGCGTTTTGTATCCCGCGCATTGAATCAATATTCAAGCGATATAATGGATGAACTTCCGGACGAAATAATAAAAAAGTATAACTTAATGCCAAAAAACAAAGCAATAAAAGAAAT
Source organism: Treponema sp. (assembly GCA_031286205.1). Lineage (GTDB taxonomy): Bacteria > Spirochaetota > Spirochaetia > Treponematales > Breznakiellaceae > WQXQ01. Next base: position 6,144 of record JAITUR010000054.1, on the reverse strand, counting down.
TCATTTTCCTTCGACAGCAGAAGAATTGGAAAAAGCAAGAAGAACATTAGTTTTCGAAGAATTGTTTTATCTGCAAATTCTTGTTGGAAAAAGAAAAATTAATAGACCGCAAAGAATTAAAAAAAATACAAAAGAAGATTATTCTAAATTACAAAATAATTTACTAAAACGCCTGCCGTTTACATTAACAGAAGGGCAATTTAATGCTGTAAAAGAAATTAATCTGGATTTAAATTCGAATATTTCAATGGCAAGGCTTTTGCAGGGAGATGTAGGTTCGGGAAAAACATTGGTTTCGTTTTTAACGGCATTAAAAATTGTAGAAAACGGGAATCAGGCGGCAATTATGGCTCCTACAGAATTACTTGCGCGGCAGCACTCGGATAATGCCGCAAAACTTTTGGAGCCATTGGGAATAAATGTTGCATTCCTTACAGGAAATATAAAAACTGCTGGAAGAAAGGAATTATTAAAAAATCTAAAAAACGGCGGTATAGATATTGTTATTGGAACCCATGCGCTTTTTTCCAAAGATGTAGAATACAAAAAACTTGCTCTTGTTATTATAGACGAGCAGCACCGCTTTGGAGTAACGCAGCGTTCTTTAATAATGTCAAAAGGAGATAACCCCCATCTTTTAATGATGAGCGCAACCCCCATTCCACGGACTTTAGCGTTAACAGTTTTTGGAGATATGGATGTATCAATAATTCCCGATATGCCGCCGGGAAGAAAACCTGTTAAAACTCATCTTGCAAAAGAATCCAGCGAAAAAAAAGTTTACGATTTTGTCGGGGCAGAGCTGGAAAAAGGAAGACAGGCGTATTTTGTTTATCCGTTAATCGAAGAAGGAGACAATTCCAACGATTTAAAAGACGCGGTTTCCATGACAGAAAGGCTTTCCAAAGAAGTTTTTCCGCAATATAAAACCGCAATTATTCATTCCAAATTAACAGAAGAAAAAAAACAGCAAACAATGGAAGACTTTAGAATGAACAGGATTCAAATTCTTGCGGCAACAAGCGTTGTAGAAGTAGGAGTGGATGTTCCAAATGCCGCCTGTATGGTAGTAGAACACGCAGAACGCTTCGGACTTTCCGCTTTGCATCAGCTAAGGGGCAGGGTAGGGCGAGGCACGGATCAATCTTACTGCTTCCTTGTTTATTCGGATGATTTAACGGAAGACGGCAAGGCGCGGTTAAAAGTAATGCTGGAAAATAACGATGGTTTTGTAATTGCGGAGGAAGATTTAAAATTAAGAGGTCCCGGTCAAATTACGGGAACAGAACAGTCCGGATATCTTTTATTGGGAATCTCAAACCCCTTTCGCGATTTCGAGCAATTGGAAGCTGCCCGAAAGGATGCTTTTGCTATTTTAGAGAATGATCCCGCTTTGCTTTTGCCCGGTCACAGGATAATAGCAAAAGTATTGGAAGAAGCCCCGCCGTTTGGAAATATTGTATTGTAAAATCTATTTGTTATTTTAGCAAAGCCCGCATTTTAGCAAAATAATCTTCCGCCTGAGCTTCGTCGGGCACGGTATCTTTTTCCGGCTCGTGAATCTTAATAAGTTCGTTAGGTATTTCCGTTAAAAAGGGCGATGGTTCGCAAATAAGCGTATTTTGCGTTTTACGGCGCTGCCTGCAGGAAGTTATAAACAGTTTTTCCCTTGCCCGTGTTATAGCTACATAAAAAAGCCGCCGTTCTTCTTCTATACTGCCTGCTTCTTCTTCGGCTTCGCCTATCGATTTTTCGTGGGGTATTAAACCTTTTTCCGCTCCCGCAATAAACACAACAGGAAACTCTAAACCCTTTGCGGCATGAATCGTCATTAAATTAACATGCCCCTTATTGTCATCATTGCCATCATCTTTTGTAATAAGGCTTATACGATTTAACCAGGAATAAAGATCAAAGTCCATGTTATCGGGATCATTTTCCCAATTTTGAATCATTCTAATAAAGTATTCTATGTTACTGTACTTCCATCTTGCTTTTTTTTCGTCCTTATTATGTTCGATAACAAGATAACTCCAGTAGTCGATATTATCTATTAATAATTTAACGCAATTAGAAAGCGACCAGCGAGCCCCTTGCTCGTTTTTTCGTTCCAGAAAAAGCGTTCTAAAGTTTTCTATCATTAACGAGAATTCTTCAAGCTCTGTTGCGGCTTTTTTATCCTGGAAAAGTTCTTTTTGTCCCTGAGACCTTGCGTAATTAATTCTTGCTAAAGCTGCCCATAAACTTGAATGGTTTCTTTTTGCATTATCGCTTAACGATAAAATTGTAGTTTTTCCTATTCCTCTTCTTGGTGTATTAATAATTCTTAAAAGGCTTACATCATCGTCCGGGTTTGCTATAAGCCGCATATACGAAATAATATCTTTAATTTCTTTTCGTTGGAAAAAACTTGTTCCGCCGGAAACTTTGTATGGAATATCTTCCGCCAAAAACGCTTCTTCTATATTACGCATAAGGGAGTTTGTTCTGGTAAGTACGCCAAAATCGTGATACTTTATATTATCGGACAGAAAAATATCCCTAACTTGATTCGCTATAAAATCGGCTTCCGCACTTTCGTTTTCCGGATAATGCAGCTCTATTGGTTTGCCGCCCGCATTACCTGACCAAAGTTTTTTGTCTTTTCTGCCGGTATTACGCGAAATAACTCCGTTAGCTGCATCCAGGATGTTGGAAGTAGAGCGGTAATTTTGCTCCAGTTTTATTTCGATTCTTTCCGGAAAATCATTTTCGAACAATAATATATTTTTATAATTTGCGCCTCTCCATGAATATATTGATTGATCATCATCTCCAACAACGCAAACATTGGCATTTTTTTTCTCTGCAAGAAGCCTTAGCAATTTATATTGAATCAAACTTGTATCCTGAAACTCGTCTACCATAATATATTTATATTTTTGGCGGTATTTTTGCAGAGCATCGCTGTGTTTTTCGAAAAGTTCCAAAGGTATTGTTAAAAGATCGTCAAAATCGACAGAATTATATATTTTAAGCCCAGTTTGATATTCATTATAGACATCCTGCATTGCGGCATCGCCTGTCCATTGAACCATGCCGGTTTTTATTTTGGAAAATTGCTGGCTAAGAGCGTAAATATCGACTCCTTTAGGCTGTATTTTATATTCCCGCAAAGATTCTTTAATAAGAGTCATCTTATCGGTTTCGTCATAAACAGAAAAGTTTTTTCTATAACCAAGAAGCTCGGCGTTTTCTCTGATTGTTTTAAGTCCAAAAGCATGAAAAGTGCTGACGGTTAAACTTTGCAATTTTTTACCGGTAATTTCTTTTACCCTGGTTTCCATTTCGCGCGCCGCTTTGTTTGTAAAAGTAAGGGCAAGGATATTCGATTGCGGTATGCCTTTATTAAGCATATGCGCGATGCGGCAGGTAATTACGCGTGTTTTGCCGGAACCTGCGCCCGCAATAATTAATACCGGTCCTTCTATTGTTGTAACAGCTTTAATCTGAGGTTCGTTAAGATCTGCCGCAAAATTTAATTTAGCCATTGTTTTGCAGGAATTTTGCTATACTTCGTCCCGCTTTTCCTCTGTGACTAATATTGTTTTTTTCTTCGTCAGAAAGTTCTGCAAGGGTTCGGCTGAATTTGGGGATATTAAAAATAGGGTCGTAGCCAAAACCGCCTGTCCCCCTTATTTGATTATGCGATTTTACAATTTCACCTTCCAATGTTTCCTGTACAACAAAGAACCGGTTTTCGTCAAATAAAAGAACCATAGCACAGATAAAACGGGCGGTTCTTATTTTACTGTCTCCTAATTCTTCCAGCAAGAGCAGGTTTTTCTGTTGGCTTGTTAATTTCTTGCCGCCGGACTCTCCGTAATATGCGGATTGCACGCCGGGTCTGCCGTCAAGTCCGTCAACGCAAAGACCGGAATCGTCGGCAATTACAGGATCGTTCTTTTTTCCAAGAAGTTTCTTTAATTCGCGGGCTTTAAGCAGGGCGTTTTCGCAAAAAGTATCCCCTGTTTCTTCGGGATCAAAAGAAATCCTGTGTTCAGATGGTATGTGCAAGCTTCTGTTAAGAATAGCCTGAAGTTCTTTTTTCTTGTGGATATTATTAGTGGCAAACCAAATTTTCATGGTTTTAATGATAGACATTTTTTGAATTTTAATCTATATTAAAAATATAAATTATGAAGAAATTTTTTGTTATAGTATCGATAGTAATGCTTTCTCTTTCCTGCTCCAGAGCCAAGCCGGATATTACATTTGGTTTTTTGCAGCTTGTTTTGTACCAAGGGGATTCCGGAGTTCAGGAGCATTTTTCGTTTTTTATAATTCCCCACGACGAAGACGGCATAGATAATCTGGACAAATTATATTTATATAACGATAAAGAACAGTTGTGCTGGGAAATAAATAACGATGAATGGATTATTCAACAGGACGATTACAGGACATGGATTGGAACAAGAAGTATTACTATCCCGGAAGGCACTCTTCCAAGGGGAGTGTATCGTGCGGTTCTGGTTAACAAGGGCGGCGAAAGCACAGAACGCAATTTCCCTTTCGACGGTAATGTAAAATTCCCTTTCCCCGACATTGTTATTTCCGGCGGCAATTATATCGTTAATTCCCAGTGGCCTGTAAACCGCCTTCTTTGTTATGATGCTTTGGGCACATTTGTTAATCAAATAACATTACAGTCCCTGACAGGTCCTATTTCCCAGTTAAATCTTTCTTCCAATATTGTTACCGTTGCCCTTTGGGCAGAAGACGAAGCCAATTCCTGCAGCGCGTATACGAATGTGGTTAATGTTCGGAACTAGAGATTGGAGGTTGGATCTAACTTCTAATTTCCAATATCTAATCTCTAGATTCTAGGACACCCGCTTGCCCTGTTGCCCAATTAACAATATTAATTTATAGCACTATATTCTTTAATTATTTCCTCAAGCGATTTTCCGCTTTGCAGGAGATTGATAACTTGCTCGCGCCCTGTGGTTATTGCCTTGCTCTAGACCTTCTTCGAATCCTGTCCGTTTTGCGTAATTAATTCCACTATAATAATCCAGAAGGATTTTTTCATCTCTCATGATTCGGGCGCGTTCTTCTTCGTCCCGGCTTATTGAATTTAATACCTGATTCGCCATAAAGATGCCCTCCTCTTTCTCCAGTATTTCGTTTATCTTACCACAACTATCCTTGCTTGTCAAATATTCAAAGAAATATCCAAAAGCCCGTTCGTTCCTGATACCTGCAAAGTTTGTTTTTTGTTTTCTTTCATTTTTCTCTCCAGGGGGATAAAATATGCATCTTGCAAAAGAAGGTGCAGCCAAGGCACAAACAAAAGTTTGAAAACTTGGTACCTATACATGGGTTGAAAGTGCCGTTTTGATTGCCTGCTGGAGAAAGTTTTTTGACAAATTTGTGGAAAAGATCAGTTTTTAACGCTAAAGGCGCGGAACTAACGCGGATCGCTTGCGTGGCGTAGCCAAATCGCAAAATTTTTTAGGAATTTGCTCGATATATTTTTCATGCACCTTAGACACACTTGGTAAGCTAAGGGGAAAATGAGACGGCAAAACCATTTGTGAGGATAAAATATCAAATAAAAATGCACCTAAGCTAACCATAAAAAAACCAGGACACACGGCGTTTTGACGGCTCATTTTCCCCTCAGCTAAAGGATAGATTATCGAACAACACAGTTCTTACCAATATACCTTGCCCCTGCGTAAGGATAGATTATCGAAGAACCATGCACCCAGGGTTCAACTAAATTCCGCGATTTCCGCGTTAATCACTTACCCCGCCTAGCCACGCTAATATTAAGAAATATTGTAGTATATTAACAATGACAAAAGTATGAAAAATGTTATTTTTTTATCCAGAATTGATTGATTTTTATCAATTAAACATATATAGTATAAGCTATGGACGATTTTTTTTTACTGGGGGTAGTATGTTCAAAAAAGTAATTTTTCTCTTTGTAACCTTGTTATTAGTAACAGGACTTCTTTATGCCGGCGGCGGCAGAGATAAGAACGAATCCAGGACGGCGCAAGACCCGACAAATTTTACAGATTCATTTGACCTGTCCGAAAGGAAACCCGGCAAGTGGAATTTTTATATAGAGGCGACAGACTCTGCGGGCAA
>JAITUR010000020.1 GCA_031286205.1 Treponema sp. | reverse complement strand
TAGCGAAACTTAATTTGTACATTGCGTTCCTACATTAAATCCAATTCTTTATCCATCTCTTCTTCAGATAAAACATTGCCATTTTTTATATCTTGTAATCCCTCTTCGAGTAAATTATATAATTTTTGTTTTCCTACAATTTCCTCATAGGTTGCAATACTCATTACAGCAAGATCACCCATTCCATTTTTTGTTATAAATACAGGTTCTCTATGTTTATGACAAAATTCCGATATATCTGAGTATGAATTTCGCAAATCGGCACTTTTTCTTATAACTGGCATTATATACCCCTAAAAATTAGATAACTTTAAGTTATCACTATATTGATATTTTGTCAAGTTTTATTTGGTTTTTACAAAATTGGCTAAAATGTCATAAACTAATGGGAAATTATAGAAGTAAAAATCTAGTTAAGTATAGATAAAATTATATTTTTCCCATGTTTTAGAATGAATTTTTCATTTACATTCTTTTATTACTCTTACATTTGCATCAAACGCATTACTACCAATAGATATTACTGAACTTGGAATAGTAATATTGGTTAGTTGATTCCCAATAATAATTAATAAATATTCAATTGTCAATAGCCATTATTATAATATTACAAGAATTTGCATACTTCGTCTAACTCCCCCTATATACAGATTTATGTTAGATTGTTTTTATAAAATGTTTTAAATGTAGTTTACTAATATTTATGGGCTTGAAATTATTAATTATGTAAGGTAGAATAATCACAAAATATAACTTTAAGGATATATAATGAGATTTGACATATTATTTATTTTAGGACTTATTTATATATTTTTCTACTTAATAATAATGTATAATAAGAAAAATTTGAAAAAAGAAACACTGGAAAAAGAAACATTGAATTACAATATTATTGAAAATATATTTTTTGATAATATAAAAAAAGGAAAAATACCTTATAAAATATTAAATATATATACTCCTTTCGATTTAATGATGATTAAATCATTATTTATTTCAGAAAACATTCCATATTATGTAGAATTTGAATATTTAATGAAAGTACAGCCTTTTATGCATGGTTTAAATTACAATAATGTAAATTTATATATACTAGAAGAAGATTATAACGATGCAATGATAGTTATAAAAAATTATTTAAAAACTAAAAATACAGAAAAATATAAAATAAAAAAAATTTTAAGAAATGTTGTCGAAATGGTATTCTTTAATTATACAGCGCCAAACCCAAATATTTATTTAGGTATTGATATATACTATAAAAAATGATAAAAAAATAGTGGTGTCGCGTGACTTCCCGTTACGCCATCGTGCTTTGCTTTGTTCTATATACCTGTTTCGTATCCAATGTTTAAGTTGTATGGAGCCCACCCTTTTATTCCATCTTCCAATTCAAAATAAACCCAGCGATAATTATCAACATTTATTTTTACTACAACCAAACAATACTAAAAAACAAACATTATACGCATTTTCTATAGAATTAAGAGAATGGACATTGGCTGAAATATTATAAGATAATTTCACCAAAACCTTCTAAAGAGCTTGGCATATATTAAAAATTATTTAATATATGCCATTTTCTTGTTATAGCTGTATTATTAGTAAATGCGAGATGTAGATTTATAAAATATTCTTAAGATATTTTATTACATTTCGCCTAACATCCCGCTACTCCCCGCCCCCCAGCAACAACTCTATCAATCTCGATTCGTCATTCATGGCGCACATGGAACGCAGCTTAGAAAGACTCTGTAAAAATGAATATGTAGCCTTAATATGATTATTTCTGCTTGCAATATACAAAGAGGAAGCGTCTGTCAGATCGGAAACGGAGCTTAGCGATAACCGATACCTTTCCATTACAAACTCATAGTGTTTTTCCGTGTATTCCAAAGAACGGCGCGAAGAAAGAACAGAGCCTGCCTGAGCATATATATTTAATAGCGCGCTTTGCAGATCGGTTTCCAAAGAACTGTACGCATTTATATAATCAATTGCCGCAGAGTCGCGGGCAATAGCGCTTTTTTCCAGCCTATTGTTTAAAACCCAAAAATCCAAAGGGATACTTCCTCTTATTGTAATACCGCCGGATGAAGACGACTTAAAGCCGGCTGCAGCACCATAATCCAACCCAGCTGCAAAAATTGTCGCGCTAATTACAGGCGTGTAATCCCGCCTTGCAAGAGACAGATTCCGCTCTGCTCTTTCCGAACTTAAAGCAGCCCTTGCCAAAGAAGGATTAGATTCCGCTAAAATTTTCCAAAACTCATCATAAAGAAAACCGGCATCTTCATCGGATATAGACGAAAGCCGCAGTAACGGCCGCTCGTAAGAACTCATATCTATCTGCTCAAGAGTAACAGCGCCAGTAATACCTGTAAGAGAGCGCAGCCTTGCTTCGTTAAGAGCAAGGTTTCGGCGTGCCTGATTATAAGAATTTTCGCGGGCTTCCTTGTCTGCCATTGCTTTTAAATAATCTCCCGCATTTATCATTCCGGTAGACTGCCGTACTTCCGCTATAGAATAACTAAGTTGCGCAGCCTGCAAAGAAGATTCTTCCGCTTCCAAAGTTGCCGCCGCTTCCAAAACCGCATAATAAGCATTGTCAACAGAGTCCAATACATTAAAGTATTCCGCTAAAGCATCTTTTCGCGTACTTTCTGTTGCAATATTGGCAATAGCTTTTTGAATAAAACCTTTTCCGCCCTGAAAAAGAATCTGTGTAACAGATAAAGTTGCCCATGCAGAAAATGTATCTGCAGGATTTACAAATTCCCAATTATAAAGATAATTTACGGATGCCGCATAACCTGCCGATACCTGAGGCAGCATAGTGTATAACTGGCTTCGTTCGTCCAAAATACTGGAACGAATGGCAAGCTCGTATCGTGCAAGCGATCTTGAATTTGCCAATGCCAACACCCTTGCCTGCTCCAGATTAAGCGACTGTGCAAAAACTCCTGCGCCTGCAAAAATAAAATAAATTAATATATATACTCTCTTCATAAATTTCTGCTCCCTTCTATCTGCTTCCTACTCATACCTTAATGCGTCTATCGGATACAGCCGCGCGGCTTTTAACGCGGGGTAATACCCAAAAACAATCCCCACCAATGCGGCAAAAATTGTAGAAGCGGCAACTATAAGCGGATTTATAGCTGTAGGAATACCCATTGTCGCCATAAACCTGCACACAACAAAAGCCAATCCAATTCCAAGAATTCCTCCCATCAAGCTAAGAATAATACTTTCCGTTAAAAACTGAAAAAGTATATCGCGCTTTCGCCCTCCTACCGCCATCCTTATACCGATTTCGCGTGTTCGTTCTGTTACAGAAACCAGCATTATATTCATAATGCCAATACCGCCGACTAAAAGAGATACACCCGCAATAGCCGCAAGTAATGTTGTAAGCGTTCTGGATGTTGCAGATGCCATATCTATTATATCCGCCTGATTCATTATATCAAAATCGGAAGCAGCACCGTCCTGAATTCCGCGCGATTCTCGTAAAATAAGTTCTGTTTCTTTTTGCGCAGCTTCCATATATTCTTTGCTAACCACGCTCATAATAATTGTATTTATATTGCGCGTATTACTAAGCCTTGTAAGCGCGGTATCCAGCGGAACAAGAACAGTATCATCTTGATCCTGAACGCCAAAACTTGTACCTTTTACTTCCAATAAACCAATTACATTAAAATAAACCGATCCTATTCTTATTTGTTGTCCAATTGCGGAATCTTCGTCGCCAAATAAATTTTTAGCGGAAGTGCGGCCTAAAACCGCAACCGTTCTGCGGAAGAGCATATCCTCGTCTTCGAAAAAATAACCTTCGTTAACATAATGATTTCTTGCAATGGGATAATCCGGCTCTACTCCCATAATTGATATTTGCGCATTGCCTTCGCTGCCGATAACATTGGAACTTGACTGGTAAATTCCGGAAATTGCCGCCGCAAAAGAAGATTCGTCCCGCAGTTTTTGAATATCTTTTTTTGTAAATGCGCTGGAGCGCATCATTACCTGCTGGCCGCTTCTGCTTGTTTGACGGCGCGGATAAATCTGAAGCAAATTGGTCCCCATAGAAGTAATGCGGGCTTCTATTTCGCGCTGGGAACCTTCGCCAAGAGCAACCATAATAATTACAGAACCCACGCCAATAATTACGCCAAGGGAAGTTAAAAGACTCCTCATGCGATTACGAAGAATCGATCTTACACAAGTTTGTAAAAGCTGTAAAATATTCATTTGGCGCTACCTTGTTTTTTTATTCCACTCTTGCAAATCTTCCGCGGCATTGCGTCTGTCGTTTACAACTTTGTCGGAAACAAGCAAGCCGTCCCTTAAAGTGATAATCCGTTTTGTATAAACCGCCAATTCAGGTTCGTGTGTTACCATAATAATTGTCTTTCCCTTATTGTTCAGTTCCTGAAAAAGCCCCATTATTTCCAATGTCATTCCGGTATCCAAATTGCCTGTCGGTTCATCTGCAAGAATAAATGCGGGGTCGTTAACCATTGCACGCGCTATGGCTACCCTCTGCTGCTGGCCGCCGGACAACTGCGAAGGAAAGTGATCCATCCTTTCCGCAAGCCCTACTTCGCGAAGAACCTGGACAGCTCTTTCCTTGCGGTCGGAAGAAGACAGTTTTTTTTCGCTTTTATACGGACGGCGGTAAAAAAGAGGAAGCTCTACATTTTCCAGCGCAGTGGTGCGGGCAAGTAAATTAAAAGATTGGAATACAAAACCAATTTTACGATTTCGTATATACGCAAAAGTATCGGAGCTGGAAGTAGAAGTTTCTATGTCGTCCAATGTATAAGTGCCGGCAGAAGGTTTATCCAAACAGCCAAGAATATTCATTAAGGTTGATTTTCCCGAACCTGACGGTCCCATGACAGAAACAAATTCTCCCTTTTCTGCGGAAAAATCGACACCGCGGAGCGCCCGGACAATTACGGCATTTTCAGCATCCTTCTTGGAAGATGACATCCGGTATTCTCTTTTTATGCCGTACATTGATATTACAGTATTGTTCATTTTCCAATTCTTTCCCTGATTATCACCTGCATTCCTTCGAAATCATCGCTTAAAAAAATCTGCGTATTTGTACCATTGCTTACTCCGACTCTTACCTGCATTACATCAAGCTTGCCTTCTTCGTTTATATACCAAAGATTGCGAAGTACAATTACCGGTGTTCGTTCACGCGCCCCACCCTGAGACTGCTGCCGGTTTCCCGCCTGCCTGCCGCCCATCATTCTTTGGTTTGACGCAGGACCCATCATGATATTTGTAAATCCCGAATTGGAATTTTGATTCTGTGTGCCGGAAGACTGCGCCGCCGCCCTTGCTTCTATTGCCCTCTCGCGCTGTTCTTCGTTCATATTCGCAAGACTTGCGTTAAAGACCATTTCTTCTATTTGCTGGGCAGTTAAAGTTGTCGGCTGATACCGCAAAGCGGCATTCGGAACCATTAAAACATTGTCTACCCGCTCTACAATAAAATCCACAGCGCAAGTCATACCCGGCAAAAGAGAACCGTCCTGATTTTCTACATTTATAATAACCGTATAAGAGACCACATTATTTTGCATAACCGGAACCATTCGCAAATTATCCACAACACCTGTAAATCTGCGCCCGGGCATACTTTCCAGTGTAAATCTTACCTGCTGCCCCTTGTGTATCGATGTAACATCAAGCTCGCCTACCGTAGCCTCTATCTGCATTTCCCTAAGGTTTTCCGCTATTGTAAAAATACTGGAAGAATTGTTGCTGGATGAATCCACCACTGTATCCCCTACATTTATATTCCTGTCCAGCACAATACCATCTATGGGAGAAGTAATATACGCATATTGGTTAATTTCAGTATCGATTCTTTTTAAACTTGCCTCCGCTACCGATAAATCCGCAGCATGATTATCCAGGGTTGTTTTGCTTGTTCTAAGCTCAAACTCGGAAATAAGATTACGCTGCGCCAAAAGTTCCTGAGTACGATAATTTGTAAGCTGAAGCTCATAATTTGCACGGGCCTTTTGAACATTGGCAAGCTGCTGATCTCTTTGAAGCCTTAGCATATCGGTATTAAGACGGGCTAAAACATCCCCGGCGCGGACAGTATCATTATAATCGACATGGACTGCCTCTACCTTGCCGCTCATTCTTGGCAAAACCTTTACGGCAGAAACAGGATTAATTGTCCCGCTGGATGATACTGTTCTTTCCAGATTTCCGCGGGAAATAAGCGTAAATTCATGGGAAGCCGTTCCGTTTTTTTTCCCGGAACACGATAAAACAAAAAAAACCGCAAAAACAGCCGGTATAAAAAGCAGAATTTTCCTTTTCATTTATTAGTTAATACCTCTTTACTATAATAACAATAATAGACTAATATTGTAACGAGGTAATAAATATGAAAAACAAACTGTTTGTATTGATTCTTTCGGCAATTGTGTGCGTCAGCACCCTTTGGGCAGCCCCGGCATCCAGCGCGGATTCCGTCCCGGATCTGTATTCGGCAGGATTGGCAGGATCGGGCGCGTATACCACTTCTACGGGCGGCGCTCCCGTAAGTTCCATTAACCCCGCACAGGGAGCAGATGCCACACGAATGATTTTCGACGCAGGTTATCTGATTATCCCCCCTACAAATGCAACCAATTATTCACATTCACTTTATGCCGGAGGGCTTTTCCCCACAAAGTTCGGGGTATTCGGCGGTTCTCTTAGATTTATTGGTATAGATCAAAAAGAATACAGCTACTACGATATTGGACCGACCTTTGGCGGAAACCTTTTTGCCTCCAAAGAAGTATACCCCGGAATGTCGATAGGGCTTGGTTTTAATTTCGGCTTTGGCCATTCAGAAACCATTTCCGGAGATTTGGGCTTCCGCTATAATGCCGGAAACCTTGGCTTCTTAAAGAATTTTACATTCGGCGCTGTAATAGGCGGACTTGGTCTTAGCTACCACCCGACATGGTTTACCCCCGCGGCAGGCGTTTCTTTCGATATATTCCGCATAGAAGGCAAAGATAACAAGCCGGATCCTTTAGCGTTTAATTTTAAGGCGGATGTTTCTTTCCCCGGTCTTTTATATTTTCATAAAGATTTCGAACATTATGTAAATATGATTTTTAAATTCGGCATCGACTTACAAATTGCGGAAATTATCAATGTTACAGCATCATGGCCTGGCGGCTCCGGCGTTAATATCAGGCATCTGTCAAATGATATTCCGTTTAATCCGATACCGGCAATCGGTTTAACCGTAAACATACTGCTTCCGTCAGGCGGAGAAAGAATTGCCGGAGGGCGGCTTCCTTCCGATGGCGACCTAAAAATAAGCGCGGCATACAAACCCCTGTACAAAGATATTACCGCGATTGGAGCCGGTGTCAGTTGGCATGTCGGTCGTGCAGATACCCAGCCCCCCGTTATCAAACCGGATTATCCGGAAACCCTTTGGTTCTCTCCAAATAACAGCGGTAAATCCGATGCTCTGGAATTTCCAATCTCCATTACAGACCAAAGTTTTATAATAAATTGGACAATGGAAATAAAAGACGAAAGAGGCAATGTTGTACGAACTTTAGAAAACAAAGAGCAAAGATTCGAAAGCTTTAACTTAAAAGATTTCTTCCAGCGAATTGTCAAGGTAAAAAATGAAATTGATATTCCAGATGTTATGAGATGGGACGGACTTCGAAATGACGGAACTCTTGCTCCCGACGGATTATATACATTTACAATTTCAGCCACAGATGAACATGGAAACAAAGCTGTAACCCAGGTTTACGAAACCAGAATTAAAATTACGCCTCCCAATATTACCATAAACGCAATGAATGATTCGCAAAAAATATTCGATCCAAGAGGCACCGGCGGCAACAGAACAGTTACCTTTAACCACCGCGGCTCTAACGAAGATGCATGGATCAGCGAAATATTCGATGCTTCCGGCCAAAAGGTACGCACATTCGAACCGCAAAGAGGCGCTCCGGGTCCTGTAGTCTGGGATGGAAGAACCGATGCGGGACAGGTTGCTCCCGACGGAGTTTACTCTTACAGAATAAGTGCTACAGACAGGGCGGCAAATTCCGCAAGCGCAGATGTTTCCAACATTATTCTTGATTCGCGCGTAGCAGGAGCTTTCCTTACAAGTTCGGTTAATGCGATTGCGCCAAGAGCCGGACAAACAGCAAACCTTGTAGATTTTAATATCAGGCTTTTGTTAAACGATGGTATAGAAAGCTGGAAGCTGGAATTAAAAGATGCCTCGGGAGTTATACACCGTACATTTACAGGCACCAGCCGAGTACCCGCAACACAGGGATGGAATGGTCTTACAGAGCAGGGGCAAATTAGGGAAGGCGCATACACTCCGCAGCTTACAGTTGAATACACCAGGGGGGACACCATTACAGCAACAGCAACAAATGTTATTGTCGCCGTATCGGGTCCTGCTCTTACATTTACCTCTACTCCCGAATATTTCAGCCCGGATAATGACGGCGTAGATGACGAACTTTTTATAAGACTTTCGGCCCAAAGCATATTGCCAATAGCAAGCTGGAAGCTGGAAATCCGCGAACCAGAACCGCCGTATAATGTTTTTAGAACATTCGAAGGCCGCGGCAGTCCCGCAAACCAGATTATCTGGGACGGCAAAAGCAACAGAGGCGAACTTGTCCAGTCCGCTATGGATTATCCGTATACCTTCTCCGCGCAAGATACTATAGGCAATTCAAGCTCCATAGAAGGCAAAATTGGTGTCGATGTACTGGTTATCCGTGACGGAGACAGATTAAAAATGCAGGTACCGTCAATTGTATTTAGACCAAACTTTGCGGACTTTAACGATCTGCCAAAAGATACAGTCGATAACAATACCCGTATTTTACGCCGTATTGCCCAAATCCTTAATAAATTCCGCGATTACCGTGTACAGGTAGAAGGCCACGCCAATCCTACCCAGCCTGCAGGCCCCGCAAGAGACCGCGAACAGGTAGAATTACAACGGCTTAGCGAAGCCAGAGCAAGGGCTGTAGTAGACCAACTGGTACGATACGGGGTTGCAAGAAACAGACTGTCTGCAATCGGAGCCGGCGGCTCAAGCCCAGTAGTACCTTTCGAGGATCGCGATAATTGGTGGAAAAACCGCAGGGTAGAATTCATACTTATTAAATGATGATAACTTGACCATCTGACCACTTGGAAGTGGTCAGATGGTCAGCTTTTTTTAGCTGTCGCCTTTGCTGCTCTTTTTAGCTTTTTTTAATTCGCGCTTTTCTTTGAGAGTCTTTTGGGGCGCTTTTTTTGACTCTTTTTTATGCATAACTTTTTCGGCCATATTTACCTCCCTTTTAGCCTGACCACTTGTGCGGGGGCTTTACATAACTCTTAAAATAATATATTATCTTGAATATGTCTATACTTTTTTGGCAAATTTGGGAGGAAAAATGACCGTAGCAGAAGCAGTAACCATATTAGATGGGCAATTTTTTACAGGAGAGGAAAAATCAAGCCTGGTTATAGAGGCAGCTTGCGGGGCAGACCTAATGAGCGATGTAATGGCCTTTGTAAAAGACAAAGTATTACTTTTAACCGGACTTGTAAACCCTCAGGTAATCAGAACCGCAGAACTTTTGGATATTCATGCTATTATATTTGTCCGCGGTAAAATACCCGGCAGGGATATGATAGAAATGGCCAATGAATCTGACATTATTTTGGCGGGTTCCAAGCTGCCCATGTTTATATCCTGCGGTAAACTCTACGAAGCCGGGCTTCGTACGGGCGGGACACGGGTTATTTAGAATAATTTTTAGAAACAATGAAAACAAAAGACGATTTTAAATCTATTATCCAGTTGGACTCGGAATTAAACCAAATACAAGACTTCGACCTATTATTAGAAAGAATCCTTTTCGAAGCCAGAAAAGTTGTTAATGCCGATGCCGGATCGATATACATAGTAACACCTACAGAAAAAGGCGAAGAAGGCACAGAAAAGCTTGCCATAAAATATTCCCAAAATGATACTTTCCAAAAACATCTTCCGCCCGGTCAAAAAATGATATATTCAATTTTTTCTGTTCCTATAAGCGAAAAATCAATTTCCGGGTATTGTGCCTTAAAAAGGACATTAATAAATATACCGGATATGTATAATATTCCGCCTGAAGCGCCCTACTCTTTTAATTCTTCTTTTGATCGAGTTACAGGTTATAAAACCATATCCAGTTTAACAATACCTTTAGCCTCTACAGATAAAAAGGCAATGGGCGTTATTCAGGTTATGAATGCAAAAAACAGCGATGGAGAAGTAATTCCATTTACTTCCGATGACGAAGTCTTTCTTACACATTTTGCAACCAACGCTACAATGGTTCTTCAAAGGTCATACATTACCCGCGCCATGATTCTAAGAATGATTAAAATGTCCGAGCTAAGAGACCCAAAAGAAACAGGAACCCATGTTAACCGTGTTGCAGGTTATGCTGTAGAAATTTACGACCGCTGGGCTTTTCATCACCAAGTACCCCAGGATGAAAAAGCAAGATTCCGCGATACATTAAAAATCAGTTCCATGCTGCATGATGTCGGCAAGGTAGCAATATCAGACGCTATCTTAAAAAAACCGGCTCGTTTTACCCCGGAAGAATATAAAATAATGCAAAACCACACTATATATGGGGCAAGCCTTTTTAGCGATCCAAGCTCCCCTGCAGACAATCTTTCCAGAGATATTGCTCTTACACATCACGAAAACTGGGACGGCACCGGATACCCCGGCTGGATAAACCCGGATACCGGCGAGATAGAAAAAGCAGACGAACAGGGAAACCCCATTGGCAAAAAGGGCGAAGAAATCCCGTTGGCAGGCAGAATTGTTGCCCTTGCCGATGTTTACGATGCCCTTTGCTCCAAACGCGTTTACAAAGAACCGTGGACGGAAGAAGATGTATTAAACGAATTAAAAAAACTTTCCGGCACAAAATTCGATCCTGAATTAATAGAAATTTTCTTTGAAATCCTGCCCAGCATTAAACAGACAAGGGAACAGTATCCTGAAGAGGATATTTAAGCATTTTTGTCAATAAACGATCCAGGCTGTCTGCAAATGTTTTAAAATCCTTTTTACTGTAGTTGGCTGTTCGTTCAAACTCAAGTCCGTTGTCGGCAAGACCAACTGTAAAGTTTCTAAGCGATAAAAGTTCGTTTATATTGTTCTTTGTAAAAACTCTTCCGCGATCATCAAGAACGAATGTATCTTTTTCTACAAGTCTTTTTGCAAGGGGAACATCTCTTGTAAGGGCAAGATCGCCTTTTTCCGCAAGCTCTACAAGACGGTCGTCCGCAGAATTATCCGTATTGGGGCATATCTCCATTTCCGCAACAGGTTTATCCGGCTCTTCCTCTGTCCAAACCGGGATTGCGTGGTTTGCCGCAAAAATTATACGGATTTTTAGCTTGGCGGCTCTTCGTAAGACAAGTTCTCTTGCCAGTTTTGGGCAGGAATCGGCATCTACAAGTATTTTCATATATCAGTAAAATCAGACGAAGCCGAGGAAGCGGTACAGGTTTCTTGTGCAAAAAAAGCGGAATATTTACCGTTTAATACAAGCTCTTCGCTGGATTTTGGAATAAAAAACGATTCTCCTTTTTTAAAAGTTAATCCTTCCGCATTAAGCTCGCCGTCTGTTACAAGACAAATTGCAGGACCCTTGCCGGGAAATACTTTTTTATTTCCATCGCCTTCCATTATTACAAGGGAATAATTTTCGCCCCTATAACAATGCCAGGACGAAAAAGCCGGAGAGTGTATTTTAGGATTATAGGGGGTAAAATTCAAAATATTCATAAGTTCGGGAATATCGATATATTTGGGCGTAAGCCCCCCTCTTAACACATTATCCGAAGATGTCATAAGCTCGATGCCAAACCCATTTATATATGAATGAAGTATCCCCGGCGGAAGATAAATAACTTGTCCCGGCTGTAAAGTTAAATAGTTTAAATAAAGAGGCGATAAGATTGCAGGGTCTTCCGGATACTGAGAAGCAAAAGCTTTTATTAATGCCCATTGTTCGGGAATAATAATATCGCTGTTTTTTATATTATCTTTTTTAGTAATTAGATCGCACATATATTCTTTTTCGAATTTGGAAAGATTAAATAATATGCGAAGAAAAACAGCAAGGGATTCCGTATTTAACGAACGCTGCAGCGTAGAAATAACTTCTTTTAACTGCGGAAACACAAGTAAAAATTCATTAAGGGATTTGCTTATCATATCCAATTCTTTAAACCCCGCCATTAAAGAAAAGCGGGATATTGCGCACAGTAATTCCGGCTTATGGTTTGGATCTTTATAATTTCTTGTAGGAGACCTTAAGTTTATCCCCGCTTCTTCTTCCATGCGAAACCCTTCCGCCGCTTTATCCCTGTCCGGGTGCGCCTGAATGGAAAGTGGCTTTTCTACGGCAAGCAGCTTAAAAAGAAAAGAAAGATCGCCGGATATTTCTTTTAAAGGTATTTGATCTGCCTCATTGTTCCCGGCAAGGGAAAGGTCAGCCAGGGAAGGCGCGTTTTCGTGAGTGCCCATCCACATTTCCGCAAAGGGTATATTTTTTGTATTCTCTATACCCAAAAATTCAGGCATTACCTCAATTGATCCCCATTCATAGTTTTTAATTTGATTCTGAAGTTTATATATTTTATTTGTCATATGTTTTTAATGCCTTATCTAATTTAGAAATAAGTTTCATTGTACGCTTGTTAATCTCTATGCTTTCTTCTTTTAGCTGCTGCTCCGCCTTGTTAAGTTCATCGCATAAAATAAACCCTGTAAGAATGGCAATATTTAACGGGTCTGTAATACCGGAAATACTTTGGGTTGTTTCTACGGCTGCGCGGTATTTTTCTAAAACCTTGCGAAGATAAGCCTTTTCTTCATCTGTGCTTATTGTAAATGAAGTGCCAAGTATCTCCAGACATAGTTCTGCCATTAAAATATATCCAATTCCGCCTCTGCGGATGTATCTTCGGACACATCAGAAGATGCATCTTCTGCATTATCCGTAATTTCAAAATATTCGTTATTTTCCGCCGGTTTATCGTTATACATTTTTGGAGAAGACTTTCTTTCTGTGGTCTTATCATCTTTAAGACTATTTTCGAATGCTTCTTCAAACTGACTAAGTCTATCCAGTGCGGCAATTATTCCGTCTTCTATACGACCCTGGTCTTCCTTAAAACGCAATACATGAACTTCCAGCTCATCTATCCGTTTTTGATTAGCTTCCATTTTTTGAATAAGGGCTGCCTTTTCCGCTGTAAGAGCGGTGTTTTCTGCCTTTACCCTTTTTACATAATCAACTGCCTTGGAGACTCTTTCTTCCAAGAGCTGGACTTGCTCAAGGCTAATCATTGTTTCCCCTCCTAAACAATGGATATTATAATGATGCTTTTGCTTTTTCTACAATAGCTTTAAAAGCGGCATTATCTTCGGTTGCAAGCCATGCAAGCGCCTTTCTGTCGATAATTATACCGGCTTTATCCAGACCCGCTATAAGGCGTGAATAAGATATATCTAATTCCCTGCAAGCCGCGTTAATTCTAATAATCCACAAACGGCGGAAGCTTCCCTTTTTGTCTTTTCTGTCGCGGTATGCATAAGCCAGCGATTTTGTTAACGCATCTTTTGCAGCTTTGAAATTTGTACTGCGCCGTCCCCAATAGCCCTTTGTCTGTTTTAACAGCTTCTTTCTGTAGTTCTTTCTTTTGGAACTGTCTATTGCTCTTGCCATAATATCCTCTCTATAAATAGCTGATTGTTAATCCAATAGTTGGATTTTACCCATAGGGTAATAATTGTTTCTTAATTGTAGGTACATTGTCCGGCGATAAAATACCCGCATGACGCAACCCCCGCTTTCTTTTGGACGACTTTTTAGTCAGAATGTGGCGCAGATTTTGTTTTTTATACTTTACCTTGCCTGTACCGGTAAAAGAATAACGCTTTGCCGCGCTTTTTTTTGTCTTCATTTTTGGCATTTGCTGCTCCTTTAAAATTTATTTTTTGGGTTTAGGACTTAAGACCATGGACATATTCCTGCCTTCCATTGCAGGCGGTTTATCCATAATATACTCTCCCTCTATACGCGAAAGCACATCCTTCATTACATCAAAACCCAGTTCCGTATGGGCAAGCTCGCGACCGCGAAAGCGAATCGTTACTTTTACTTTATTCCCATCGTTTAAAAAATCTTTTATATGCTTCGATTTGAAATTAAGATCGTGATCATCAATCTTGGGCTGCATTCGGATTTCTTTAAGCTTTATAACTTTCTGCTTTTTCCTGGAATCCCTTAGTTTTTTCTCGTTTTCAAATCTAAACTTTCCGTAATTTAAAATCTTAACTACCGGGGGGACTGCCTGAGGAGCAACCTCTACAAGGTCAAGGTCTGCTTCTTTTGCAAGCTCAAGAGCCTGTGAAACAGACATAATCCCCTGATCTCCGTCATCCCGGATCAGACGAACCTCACGAGCCCTAATCTGCTCGTTTACGCGTAAATCTTTCTCTGCCAACTGGCCTCCTTTTACCCTTGGTAATTCTATCAAATTTCAGACAATTATGTCTAGTACCCCCATTATTATATTTATTGATTAATTTGAAAATAAGGGCATTTTTGACAGGTATTTCTCTCAAAAACCCTTAAAAACAGGCATTTCTGCGTTGATAAGGAAGCCCTAAAGGGGCAAAAATCAAACTATCTTGATTATTGGCTGTTTGACAATACAGTTTTTTTAGACTATCTTGTAAACAGGGAAAAGCATATGGAAAAATTGAATGAATTATATAAATGGTTTGCTGAAAACCGAGATTCTATAATAGCCAACCACTTAGAAGAATGTGTTTTATTAAGAAACAACTCTGTAATTGGCTATTATCCCAATACCGATGCCGCACTTTCTGCCGCCGAAAAAAACGGCTTTATAATGGGTGAATTTTTAATCCAGGACTGTATAACCGCTGAAGATGAAGCAATGACATATTACAATCAGGCGGTGTGTTTTGGTGTCTAATGCAATAACCCTATATTTACCAGATAAGCAAAAACAATCTGTAATATTTGAAATACAGTTAGGCGTTCCAGTTCCAGTTGACGGTTATCCAAAGGATAGGCGTATAAGCATTAATTCTTTAGCGCTAGTTGATACAGGAGCAACAGGCTCTTGTATAAGCCGCCGTTTTGCCACAGATGCACAATTAAAACCATTCAAAATGGGAACAGTTATTGGAGCTCATGGCGCAGCAGTTGTACCAGTTTATAGAATAGATGTATTATTGCCAAACGGTATATTATTTACAAATATGGAAGTAGCTGAATTTTACGGTGGAAATAATTTTGATTTTATTATCGGAATGAACATACTTCGCATGGGCGATATGGCATTAACAAATGCTCATGGAAAAATGGTATTTTCGTTTAGGATACCTCCTGCGGATAATCATATAGATTTTTCAAAAGATACTAATAATAAATAATCCTATTTTCTTTTGCCGGGCAAACCAATAAGGACTCAATATCATTTACCCCTTATATGGCTTTATCTTTCTTTTATTTTTACCCTTATTCTATCTCCAGGGTTTTTGTTTAATTTATGCCGGATGTTTTTATTAATTCCAATTATATAACAAATTGACCCATCCGCATATTTTACACCCATATTTACAATACTGCCCTCGTAAGGCTCGTTATCGAATTCGGCATAAACTTTTACTCTGCCTTTACCAAATTCTTTTTTTATATCATAAGGAAATTCTATATATGCTCCATCAATATCGGGGACTTTTTTTATTTCGGCTTCGAATTCGTATATTTTAAGATTTGCCATATCGGAAATAATTATTAAAGTTAAAAATCTTTTCATTCAGAACTCCTTATAATATTATTTTACCGCATTTTAATTTTTCCTGTCAATGCGAATGAAGGGTATCATACCGCAGGGCTCGAACCTATGGTTCGCACCCTGCACCCGTCTGAATACTTGAAGGTGAAATATAGGGGATAAACTTTACAAAACTTTGCCAGATATAATCTTAGAATAAATAAGCGGAACTAAAAAATGCTGAACAGGCGATAAACATATGCCGTTTGTTAGGCGACATAAAAACTTATAGCAAGTTTAATCTGTAAAATTTTCCAGTCGTTGTATTATTTCTATGTTTTTTCTCTCAATTGCCGAGAGAGTCTCCTCTGTGAAATTCATATTAAAAAAACTATCAGGAAAATATTCTCGACTAGAAAAATTATAATAAAGAAATTGTATTAATTCAGGGTCATTAAAACGGAATTTATGACGGGCATAGAAAGCATTTCTTATAATCCGTAACTGCCATCTGTTAAGAAAAACTAATTCATACGGTTCCAATTCATAAAGAGATAAATTTCTATTAGGATACCAACTAATAGGCCTGTCAAAGTCATGTATAAATACCCCATGCCTTTCAATATTGTCAGGAAAATATAATCCTTCCCAGACAACACTTAGAAAATGTAGTGATGGGCTTCCTCTTGGTTCATGTATTGATGAAAAATCGATAAATACACCTTTGTTTTTAGAAAACCATCCAGAAGTATAGGTAATGATCAATTGTGCTTGGCTTGGTTTTTCAAGCCGCCAGTTTTCTGTAATCAGTGTACCCCTCGGACGGCAATTAGTAATAGTGGTTAAAAACAGTTCGTTAAAATTATTTTCAATCGTAACGGTAAGCTCAGCAGTATTTGCAACAGGTATCCAAAACGGGTGACTATTATATCTCATACATACAGGATCGCTTGTCTGGTACTTTATGGTAATATTTAATTCATCATCTGGCTGAAAATCCAGAGTAAAATAATACCAGCCTAAATATCCACTGGTGATAAATCTCCAATGCTCTTCATTATTATTCCAATCAAATTCTATTGGAATGCCATTATCATCAAAAATAATATGCGGACTTTCTACATGGTTTATTCCAATATGGTTGCCATTGGCAATTATGCTTAATTCATTTACCGGAATATCATAAACTAGTCCCCCGTCATGGGTGCGGTTTCTTAAAGATAGACCAAAGGTATTATTTCCACTATGGGTTATTTTTTGTATTGTATATTGATATGTAACTTCAATCATTCCATTTTTATCAAGGATATATGAAATATGCTCATGTGTTATAAGGTAATTCCCTGTTTCCATTAGTCCTATTATATTCTCAGAATCAAATTCAACAATACGCCCTAAAAATGTACCTTGATAAGAAAACACTAAACCACAGTTAATGTATAAAATGATAAAAAAACAAAAAAATCTCAATTAAATACCCTTATAATATAATAATTTGCTTTATAGAATATGTCAACATTGTTTTTTTATACTGTTTTATTCAATTTTTTATATTTAGTGGTTGTGTATCAGATGTTTCATCGATTTCCATTTCATTGATAATTTCAGAATTGTTTCGTTTTGTATAACTTGAGAATATGATTAACAGTATAAAAATATATGCCGCTTTTTTCATAATATTTACCTTCCTTGTCATAATCTATTGATTATTTTATTCCTTATTGACAAAATAACAAAAACTACTTAAATTATTTATATTAGGAGGATTTATGAAAAAATCAACGCTTCTATGTGTTTTATTTTTTATTCTTTTCGGAAGTGTAACAAATAATCGAATATTGTGTCAAGAAACAATAGCAAATAATATGGTACTTATTAATGGCGGCACATTTTATATGGGTAGCCCAAATAATGATTCTGTTAGTACAAGGGGTGAAATCCGACATCAAGTAACAATAAGTTCTTTTTATATGAGTAAATACCAAGTAACACAAACGGAATATGAAAGAGTAATGGGTGCAAATCCCAGTAGTTTTATTGGAGCAAATTTACCTGTAGAACAAGTTAGCTGGTATGATGCAATAGAATATTGCAACAGGTTAAGCCAGATTGAAGGATTGACTCCTGTATACACAATAAATAAGAGTGTTAGAGATTCCAATAATATGAATGATAATGATGCATTAAAATGGGTAGTAACATGGGATCGTAATGCTAATGGTTACCGTTTACCTACTGAAGCAGAATGGGAGTATGCATGCCGTGCAGGAACAAATACCCCGTTTAATACTGGAAACAATATTACTACAAATCAGGCAAATTACAATGGAAATTATCCATACGGAAGGAATGCAAAAGGTGTAGCTCGCGGAAGAACAACTGATGTAGGAAGTTTTCGCCCCAATCGCTGGGGTTTATTTGATATGCACGGAAATGTTTGGGAATGGTGTTGGGATTGGGAAGGTCCTTATTCGGATCAGCCTCAGATAGATCCATCTGGAGCAGTTTCTAGTAGAGGTCGTATTTATCGTGGTGGTTCGTGGGGTAATCGTGGTGATTACATCCGTTCTGCAAATCGAGGTACTAGTAACCCGACAACTAAAAGTGAAGCTGTTGGCTTTCGGATTGTTCGTTCAAATTAGAAGAGTTATATTATAAGAAAATTAAATAAAAATTTTCTAGCTACATGGCTTCATATTATATAACAAACGATAGCAATATTTTGCATATTGCAAAAACTGTCGCAGTTAACCGCAGTTTCATGGCGGGATACTGCGAGATCGGTGCCGTTTTAATGGCGTATAATAAGGAGATAGGCGAAAGTTTGCAACAACTGTTGACTTAATTAAAAATATTGTATAAAATATAAACTATGAATAAATTAATAATATTATCATTTATTTTTATTGGATTGCTTTTTTCTTGTTTTGGAAAATTGGAAAGAAATGATATAGGAAATAATAAAAATTCAATTGAAAATATCTCAGAAAATATACAATTTGATGAAAATGATATTTTTCATGTTTTTAGTAATAAAAATAGTATTTTAATAAATTATGAAATGTTTCCAAATTACAAACAGTATAATTTGATTTTTTACAATATTAATGGCATTGAATTTAATAGGCAAGAAATTTATGGGGAATATAGATTTATTTTTTTAAATTCTGTTGATAAATTCGTTGCAAGTCAACATGCAACATTATTAATGGCAAACGAAAGTCATTTATTTGACTATAATGGAAATTTATTGTTCTCATTTATTCATGATTATGATAATAAACAAACAGAAATAACAAATGATAATAATTATATTCTATTTATCTCTAATAGAATGAGACCTTTAAGAGAAGGAGAAGAGCCTTTACCCTTCCTTCCAAATTTTAAGCCATATAATCATGTTATTGTGTATAATATAAGTAGCGGTTTGTTGGAAAAAACAATAGATTTTGATGATATAATAGATGTATTTATAGAAATAAACGGTAAAATATATTCCATTTTATTATTGCCAGCTGATGTTCCAGGATGAAAAAATTTTAAAAAGCAAAACATCGGCCTAACAAACGGTATATACCCAGCACCTGTTCGGCGCTTCGGGCTACGAAAAATCCCAGTCGGTGTAAGAACCTTCGAAGTCCAAAAATGACAGAACAGGGCATTTTGCAGTTACTGTTTGGTTAAGCGACGGTTGCATCATTGTATGTTTATTTTTTTACAAAACTACTTCCATTCCATTCGACAACAATCGTATCTTTATTAACATATACAGTTATGCTATCCATGTCATTTGAAATTAAATAATTACCCATTAATTTCCAATTCATATTTTTATTTTCAGCATATCCATAATTCCAAATTTCCCTTGGTTTTAAAGTTCTTGTCGTATTACCACTTCCATCTTGCATCTTAATATTAATTGAACTATTTGCAGTTGAAACATTATGAACATTTAATCCCGATATATAATCATCCACACAAGAAAAAAAACAAAAAGTCAGAAAAACCGAAATGATTAAAAAAAAGCCTCTTTTCATATTATCCTCCTAATTATATAATATAATTAATATTTTATTTTGTCAAGGTTGTATATAATATTTTACAAATATTTGCAACTGTTGCGCAACAAATCTGTATACGCTCACCACCCTGTTCGGCGCTTCGGGCTACGAGTGAGGCGTGGGAGCGAGTGAAGCGACCGACCTAGCCCGAACAGGCGCTGAGCATATACCGTTTGTTAGGCGAAGTACGACTTACAATATTCCGATATTTATTATTATTGTTTATATTTAAATAATTATTTTAATTGTGAAATTAATATTTTCCATTCATTTGTTTCAAATAATATTCTTCTTTTTGTCAGTACATTTGAAATGCGTGTAGCTATTAAACCGCCATAAACCATTAATTCTTGTATATTCATGCTGCTTTGAATATGTTGATTACATCTTGCAGAATATAAACCTAAATTCTCGATTACATTTACTTTATTCGGATTTTGATTTTTTGAAAGTAAATGCCCCCACTCATATTTAATATAATTGCAATCCCAATCAGCCGGTCTATTCCAACATAATGGAAGCTCTGTACCTTCTACATGAAAAAATGGTCTTTTATCTTGGGTTTCAAATAGTAGCAATATTATTCTTTTAATTATTTCTTTGTTTTTTGATTCAAATTTAGTTTCTTTAAAATCACTTTTTATATGGTTAATAAATGTTCCAACCAACCTGTCATTTTCCAAATCAACAATATAAGCTTTTGGATTTTTATCTATATTTTTTCTATGATCTATCAATTTTCTTTCTCCCATTTTTCCATTCCTCCTACTTTTGTTTTAATATATTATTAAAAATTTGTCAAGTTTTATTATTTCAATCTTTCGTATTTCACATAGTGTTCTAGGTAACCAAAATGCCCGACAGGGCATTTTGCAGTTACCGTTTGTTAGGCGATGGTTTTGCTTTTTAATAAACTAAAATTCAAATTCAGCCAGTCTCAAATTGATTAGTCTATAACGCAATGCAGCCTCTGAAACTCCATAGCGTTTCATTAAATCATTTTTTATTTTACACCAAGAACCATAGGTTTTATTGTTTACAATAAGAAATGTTTTAGTTTTTATTATTTTGGAATATCTGAGCATTGCCAAAAATGCGCTTTTAATTTTTTGCTCTGGCATTAATAAACAAGTTGCAAAATAATTTGCTTCACGTTCTAATAAAATTTCTGAAACTCTATCTTCGTTAATTTGGCTATCTTGGCATAAGAAAACGGGGGATAATAATCTGTGATTTAAAAAATAATGTCCCAATTCATGTGCAATTGTAAAATTTCGTCTTCCTGTGTTATTGATACTCTGGTTTACCATAATATAAGGATTGTTATTCTTACCGAAAGTTAAAGCTCCTAGAAAATTATCATTTGATACAGAAACTTCCTTGAATTTTATACCCTCAGCCTGCATGATTTTTAATAATTGCTTGTGACTACCGCCACGCTGTACATATTTGTCAAGAATTTTTAATACTTCCAATTCAATTTCATTATTTGTCATCGTCATCCATTGCATCAAATAATTCACGAAATGTTTGAAGGTCTGTTTCCCCACGAGCTGCGATTTTTTGATTGTTTAGCCATTGTTCAAATCGCTGTTCACGGTTAGTTGTTTTTTGAAGACGAGCAGGTTTACTCGTTTCAATTTTTTCATCACTCACAGTAACTTGACCATTCATTAAAAGAGGGAGAAGAAAATCACGGAGTTGAGATAATTTTTCATTCTGTAAATTATTTATTCCTATCTTTTCAAATAAAACCTTTGCTTGCATCTCAAATATAGACAAAATTGCTGGATCTGGCACAGCGAAAAACAACTCATCAAAAGTTTGATTTGTAAGATTATTAATTCCCGTTCCATTACAAATAAAATGGATTTTCTGCTTAAAATATTCAGTAAGCATTGATAAAAATACAAAATATGGCTTATCAGAATGGGGTGTAAATTTTGAAAGAAAAGTGCCAAAAGTGTGTGGTGATTCGTTTTGAAACATTACACATTTACCAATATGTTCTTTGCTTCCGCTAGACATAGTTAATATTATATCATGTTTTTTTATACATTGTTCATTTGACACAAGGTGTTTATAAATATAAACAGTGTTATCATCAAAAACTAAATTATTTTGTTTGATATTATTACCACGTAGAACGAGTATGCCGTTTTCGGAAGTTGGAAGTATATCAAGATTATTATAAGTAACGCCTCGGCAATTTGAAGCCATGTCATTGATAGATAATACTTTCCATTTATTTGGTATTTCGCGATTTAATTTTTCATTCCAAATCATTTTTCCACCAGAGGATTTATAAGGTTTGCCGTTTTTATTAGGAAAATCAAATTGTACAAACCAGTAATTATAGAGTTCCTTTGCCGTTGCTTCCAATTCTTTGTTTATCTTATTGTTGAGTTCGATTTTATTATCAAGAGATGTTAAAATTTTAACTAATCCGCACTGAATTTCATAGGAAGGGAATTCAAAAATTAAATTTCCTATATCACTGGGAGAAATTGACGGATAGGATGATACTGAGTTTTCTGCAACACAATGTAGATATGTGGTAACATCATTTTGAGTAAGTTTATAGTAAAGAAATACAGGATTGATTTTTTTAAAACATTCAATTTTAATATCAAGGGTTACAAAGCCGGTTGATACTATAAAATTTAAAGGAGGATTATTCAATATTCCAAAATGCTTAAGGCTTGGACGAACTGTAGAATAGATGATGGTTTTATCTTTTACTTTTCTTTGCGCACGACTTGGAATATTTGCAATGAATAATTCTTGAATTTCTGTAATTTTATTATTAGTTATACCACTTGTTTCAAGATAAAAAATATTTTTAAATGAGTCAGTTGCACTAAGTGCATTTTTGTTAATATCACAAATAGCGTTTATTTTAAATTTATTCATCTTTCACTCTTTTCGCCTTACCAGAAATTTTCTTTTCAGTTTTTTTAATAGTTTCTAAGTATGTTTGTTCCACAGGTGAAAGTGTTTTTTCTTGATATTTTCTATACTCAGCAAGAGCTTTTTCTACTGCTTTTTCGTGTGAGACAGAGCCTGCATTTTCTAAAACGGTTTCACCAGTAGAGGATAAAATATTATCCAAATGCTGAACATAATCATCCATATACATGGGTTTATGTTTCATTGCCTGAATTTCTGCAAAATCAAAATACCCAGATACGAAATTATTAAGAATTTTTAATTCTTTTTCCGACAGATAATTTTTCGCAATAGAGATATCCTTCTGTGTTGGTTGGCTTCCCGGGAATGATGTAAGGCCCATAAAAGGCTTATCACTGTTGGCACGCTCATATATAACTTCTGCTGCCGTATGCCCATGAGCTGCATAATGCAGCTTATTTTGAACTATTTTGAAAAACTCAATAGAAATAGACGATTTTGGATCATAATCAACACTCGTAGCGTATAAATCAAGTACCTGCCGGTATAAAACTTTTTCAGATGAACGAATATCGCGGATACGGTTTAATAGTTCATGCCAATAACCACCGCCGCCACTATTTTTTAACCGTTCATCATCTATTGCAAAACCTTTGACAATATACTCTTTCAGGCGTTCAGTCGCCCAAATCCTAAATTGAGTTGCAATTTTTGATTTTATACGATAACCAAGTGAAATTATAAGATCCAGGTTGTAAAATGGCATTTCTCGCTCTACACTCCTGTTTCCTTCTTTTTGAACCTGTCGGAATTTCCGACAGGTTGCATTTTCATCCAATTCGCCTTCTTCGTATATATGCTTAATATGCTCTACAATATTAGTTCTTGAAGATTGAAAAAGCTCAGCCATTTGCTGTTGCGTAAGCCAGACATTTTCGTCTTCCAAACGGACATTAATGGAAACATTATTGTCTTTACTTTGGTATATAACTATTT
Organism: Treponema sp.; assembly: GCA_031286205.1. Taxonomy (GTDB): domain Bacteria; phylum Spirochaetota; class Spirochaetia; order Treponematales; family Breznakiellaceae; genus WQXQ01. Next base: position 467 of record JAITUR010000020.1, on the reverse strand, counting down.
CGCCAATACTTTTCATTCTTGCTCCAGCTTTAGTTTTTCAAACTTTAGTTTATTCAAATTAGATAAAATTTCTTTTTCTAATATTTTCTCTTCAGTAAAATATTCTGTCAGTTTTCTGCTATGTTCTGCTACCACTTGATGGAATTCTTTCGGTGAAATTTCGGAATACTTTATCTTAATTTCAAAATATTGCCCAGCAGATAGAGAATATTTTTTTTCTTTAATTTCTTTATAAGTAACTGTTACAGAAAAACCCTCAATTGCTTTTTTCTTTAGAAAGGCAGAAACAATTTTATCTATTTCAAAATCTCTTAAGCGAAGTTTTTTATTTCTGCCATCTTTATATTTTTCACCAAGTTTTGAAGCATCAATTAAAACAACTTTTTTTGTTGTCCTGGAATTATCGAAAAATAGAACAGAAACATTGGTTCCTGTAGTAGCGAATACATTTGAAGGCATGCTTACAC
>JAITUR010000124.1 GCA_031286205.1 Treponema sp. | reverse complement strand
GCAGAAGTTTTAGCCGCAAGATTGCCGCCTATCACACTGCCCAAGGTTAAGGTAGCGAGCAAGATAGAAAAAGTGAGCCCCGCCGCAGCATTGTCGCCGCCAAAAATACTGTCGGCAATGCCTGTTTGAAAAACGCTCCAGATATATGCAATCCCAATAGTAAGCTGAATAGCAACCGTTGCCAAGACACAATACACGCCCTGTTTTTTAATAAATGTTTCCATAAAAAAGACAACCTTCCTGATGCCAGCCTAATTGTATAGAACCAGTAAATGATTGTCAAATGCCCGCTTTCCAAAAAAACAGAAAGAATATACCATATAATTATGAGGATAAGAAAGTTTCCAGTAATATTGTTAATTGCAGCCGCTGTCTTTTTTAGCGCTGTAGGCATTTTAAGCCTAAGTTACTTGATCTTTACCGTGTCCTTTTTTCTTATTCTTATCTCCGTGTTTAACAGAATTAAAAGTCTGGCTATCAAGAAGGGCGGGGGAGGTATTTTTGATAATGTATGGGCGCATATAACCAATTTTTACTCCGAAGAAAAAAATATAGAAAGCGAAATCCCAGCTTCCAGTGAAGATACAAAGCCTGTGTGGGCAAAACTTGGGGTTTTATATGTAATATTATTTTTTGTTATAGCCATTTGGCGTATAAGCAGAATATTTGCCATTATACCTTTGTCCAATGTTCAATTTAACTACAGTATAATTAATGCAGTGCTGTTGCTTGTATTCCCATGCGTCGCAGTAATTTATTTAAAATTAAGAAAGGACGAAGGATCATTTTCCGGGGATAAAACTTCGCGCGAATTGTTAACCTTGCTTGCATTTATTTCTGTAGTTTATGCGGCAATAATTGCTCTTTCTTTGGCGTTAAATATAAATATTTTAATTGTACTAAGATGGGTGTTTTACGCCGCAATGGTATATTTAATTGCAGCTTTTGCAGGCAATATTTTACTTTCGGCTCTTAAAAATAATATTTTAAATGATTTTAATTATTCATTATTTCCAAAATATTTTAACCTGGACGAATTGGGGTTAAATATTTCGCTTAAATCTTTGTATACAGTAAAGTATACCTTAAGGATTTTCCCCGGTTTAATTCTTGCCCTGGGGTTTATTTTGCTTTTGTCAACATCGGTTTTTGTTGTGCAATCGCATCAAAAGGCGGCGGTCTTTCGTTTTGGAAAACTTGACAGGTCTTCCATTGTTGGAGAGGGTATTCACTTTAAGCTCCCCTGGCCTATAGATAAAGTTAAAATATACGATGTTCATAGAATAAACTCTATGCAAATTGGATATGTATCGCCGGATAATATTAATTTTTTATGGACGCAATTTCACAGCGGCGGTGAATATTTATTGCTCCTTGGAAATGGAAATGAAAAAGTATCGGTAAATATGAGGATTTCTTATACTATTTCCGATCTTTTTTATTATCTAAAAACCAGTTCAGCTCCCGAAGCTGTTTTATCCGCAGCCGCATATGGAGCGCTCCTTGACAGGACTGTCAACACAACGTTAGACGCTTTTTTAAGCATAGACAGAAGTTCCCTTTCCGCGTCTATATTGGAAGAGCTTTTAGAATTTAGCGCTAAAGAAAACCTGGGATTGTTTGTTTCGCAAGTTATTATCGACAGCATTCATCCTCCTGCCGAAGTTGCGGATGTCTATCAAAGGGTAATATCTGCGTCTATCGAAAGAAATACAATTATTACAGATGCACTGACAGAAGCGGAAAGAAGGCTTATTGATGCGCAGAAGCAAAGCAGAACAATTGTTGATTATGCTCAAGCGCGGCAATACAACAGGGTAAGCGCCGCTTTACAGGAGATGGCTGTTTATTATGCAGCGATGGAAGCGCATAGAATTAACCCCGGAAGTTTTGAATTAACCAAATACCTTGATGTATTCGAAAGAGTTGTAGAAGGCGCCAAAGTGTATGTATTTTTGCCTGGGATGGAAAACAGCATACGCCGTTCTGTTATTGGGCAATCGCCCGGGCAAGCGCCCAACATATTGGAATTTTAACAGGAGTACATTATGAATAAATTGTTCAAATTTTTGTTTGTATTAATTTTTATTATTCTAGTTCTTGCCGCAGGATTTACCTTTACAGTAAGAGAAGGCTCCACTGCCATTGTTTCGCGCTTTGGAAGAATTGCTTCTGTGCATACAGACGCGGGTTTGCATTTTAGACTGCCATGGCCTGTTGATAGAATAATTACCTACGATTCCAGAAATCAATATATGGATTCCGGCCTTAACGAAGCTTTAACTAACGATAAATTTAATATTATTTTACAGGTGTATCTTGTTTGGAATATAAAGGACGCGCAGAGGTTTCACACAAGTGTCGGCGATTATACAGCCGCGCAAAGACACCTTAACGGCATTGTGGCAAATACAAAAAACGGCGTTCTGGGAAATTATATGCTTTCCAACCTTGTATCAACAAACCCGGACGACATTATGTTAGACGAAATCAGAGGGGCTATTGAACAACAGGTAGCGCAGTCGGCTTTAAACAACTTTGGCATAGAAGTTCAGGCGCTTAGAATAAGAAGGCTTGCCCTTCCATACACAAATGTTTTAAGTGTTTTTGATCAAATGATAGCCGACAGACAAAGATATGTTTCCAGATACCTTACAGAAGGGGAAAGGGATGCGGCGATAATTATCAGCGAGGCCGAAGCAAGGGCTGCAGAAATAATCGCGCAAGGCAGGCTGGAAGCTTCGGAGATAGAAGCTGAAACCGAAAGAAGGGTAGCGCAAATATATGGAGAAGCCTATGACAGAAATTCAAGGTTATTTACATTCCTTAAAAACCTGATAGCTTTGGAAAATTCTGTAAATCCCGACACTGTTATTATTATGCGCGCAAGCGAATCACCTTTTAATGTTATTACAAGGTGATTATATGAATAAAAAACGTTTTCAAACCTTTACGCAAATATTGGAATACTTTATTAAGTATTTTAGGTGGGTTGTAATTTTTGCGGCGGCTCTTATTGTACTTTCCGGCATTTATCATGTTGAAAGCCACGAAGCTGCTGTAGTGCTTCGTTTTGGCGCTTTGGTTGGGAAAACAATCGAAGAGCAGGTTAAAGGGCCTGGGCTTCATTTTGCGCTTCCGTTTTTTATAGACGAAGTAATTAAAATTCCTGTGCAAACTGTGCATGAATGGGAAATTTCCACGCATTATAGAATGGGCAGAATTTTTCCCAATGTAGAAATGAGCGGCTATCTGCTTACCGGCGACAATAATATTGTTTTAATTAGAGCGAATATAAGATATCAGATAACAAACCCGGCGCAATATGTGCTTTTTACAAGTTATGCAGTTGGAATGATAGACGGCATTGTAAGCGCGGAATTAACGCGCTCAAGCGCGGGCAGAGATATAGATTTTGTTCTTACAGCCGGCAGGGCGCAATTGGCAATGGAAGCGCAAAGAAATGCGCAAAGAATTATCGATGACTTAAAAATAGGGGTAACTATTATCAGCATGGAATTAACAGAAATTATACCGCCTAACGAAACTTTTATATATTTTGAAAATGTAAGAAGCGCAGCCATTGCCAAAGAAACCGGCATACAACAGGCGCGCGAACAGGCGCAGGCGCAAATACTCAGAGCGCAGGCAACAGCGGGGGCGGCAAGACAGGAAGCTGTTTCCGATCAAGCTGCCCGGTTAAGCAGAGCTCACAGCGAAATAGCGGAATTTAACGGTTTGTATGATCAGTTTACAAGAAATGCGCAAATTATAATGGCAGGAACATTCAGGGAGCGCGCTGCTGCAGTTCTTTCAAGGGCGGGCAATACAATAATTGTACCCGACGGCGCCGAGCCTCCGCTTATCATACTGCCGTAAAGGAGAAGCCCGCATGGAATATCTTTCAGATAAAGATAAACAGAGCTTTAAGAAAAAAATTCTATCGCTCTTTGGCGCTCTTGTCTGTCTTACCGCCGCTTTAATTTACGAAAGAATTTTCCCGGAGCAGGATATAGTGCGCGCTATTATTTATTTAACAGGCATTCTTATTATTGGAATACCTGTTTTTGTTTCCGCCGCGCGTGGGCTTGTTTCAAAAAACATGAAATGCGCATTGGAAATGCTTGTTTCGATAGCGGTAGTTATATCAGCTTTAAGCGGAGAATTTTTCCTTGCAATTCTTATTCCGGTTATCCTTACCTTTGTTCATTTTCTTGAAGAAAAAAGCATAATGGGAGGGCGCGATGCAATCGAAGGCCTAAAAAAAATGCAGGCGCAGGCAGCTGTATTGTTAAAAGATACAATAGAAACCGAAATTGATGCAAGAGAATTAAAATACGGCGATATAATTATTGTCCGTCCAGGTATGTCTTTGCCTGTAGACGGAGAAGTAATTTTTGGCGTATCAAGCATAGATCAAAAATCCCTTACAGGCGAGCCTGCGCCAAAAACCGTGGGGATAGGCGACCCTGTATTTGCAGGAACAATTAATATAGACGGCAATATTCAGGTTAAAGTTACAAAAGAGTACGCCGACACATCCTTTCAAAAAATTGTAAGTTTGCTCGAAGAAGCCGAACACATTACAATTCCCGAAACAAAAATTGTTGATACATTTATGTTTTACTATATCCCGCTTGTCCTGGTAACAGCGTTTCTTGTCTGGCTCTTTACACAGGATATTACAAGGGCTATTGCCGTTCTTGTTGTAAGCTGCCCTTGCGGTCATTTGCTTATTAACTCCGCCCCCATGATTGCAGTTTTGTCCGCCGCGACAAAAAAGGGAATACTAATTAAAAATTCCGCTTTTGTAAATCATTTAAGCGAAACAGATTATGTAGTTTTTGATAAAACAGGAACTATAACAAAGGGAATTCTTGAAGCCGATACTTTTCATTTGGACAAGGCCGCTGCATCTGACGAACTTATTACAACCGCCGCCTGTGTTGCCCATGCTTCGCTTCACCCTGTATCCAAGTCAATAGTTGCATTATGTGAAACTTCGAAACAAGTTTCGTTGACATTCGATAAAGACTACGAAATAAAAGAGCATATAGGCAAGGGGCTTGAAGGTAAAAAGGGAGAGGACATTGTCTATCTTGGCAGTTA
>JAITUR010000116.1 GCA_031286205.1 Treponema sp. | reverse complement strand
AAATATTCAGCCAAAAGGGCGGCATTGGTATTGGAGTCGTCGCCGCCGATTATTACAACTGCATCCAGCCCAAGTTTTTTTGCGGTTTCCAAAGAAGCGGCAAATTGTTCCGGGGTTTCTATTTTTGTGCGCCCGGAGCCGATTATATCAAAGCCGCCCGTGTTGCGGTACTGGTCGATTATTTCGCTTGTAAGGACAACTGTTTTGTTGTCGGTAAGTCCGGAGGGTCCGCCCTTAAACCCGTAGAGGGTAGAGGAGGGGTTGCCCTTTTTTAAGCCGTCAAAAATCCCCGCGATAACATTGTGCCCGCCCGGAGCCTGCCCGCCGGAGAGGATTACGCCTACTTTTAATTCCCGGCGGATTTTGTCGTTTTTGCCGTTTACAAAAGAAGCAAGAGGTTTCCCGTATGTATTTTTAAAGATTCCGCGGAGTTCTTCCATATCGGAAATCGCCTCGGTAGGCGCGCCAAATTCCACCGCAATATCATCGATAGCCCCCGCAAGAATCCCCGGCAATTTAGGTTTATAGCCATACCTGGCAGTTTGTAAAGCAGATATTTTCATGAGTTTCTCCTTAAAATAATAAAGAATAGATTATAACACATATTTGCAGCAGATCTTTGTTGAAACAGATCTTATTGTTGCAGTAACCGCCGTTTCAATGGCCGGTTACTGCGAAGATAGGCGGCGTTTCAATGCCGCTTATCGTGCAAATAAACGCCATTTTAATGGCGTTTATTTGGACTTATGGCGATTTTTGCGCAGTTTTTTCTTGCGTTTATGAGTAGCAATTTTTCTAAGTTTTCGTTTCCTTCCGCAGGGCACTAAGGTCTCCTTGTATTCCGGTTAAAAAGACGGCTCAAGCCGCCATTAATATATTATTGAATATTGATAAAAAAAGGTCAAGAGAGTATTGACATAATATATGAAAAAAAGTAAATTTAGATAATATATGTCTCCATCGTCTAGCGGTTAGGACACCGGGTTTTCATCCCGGCAGCCGGGGTTCGATTCCCCGTGGAGATGATAAGTGAAAAATTCCGGCAATTTGTTCATTCCATCTTTTATATCATCTAATATATTATTGGCTGTTACGGCTCCGTATCTTGTAATACTTTTAAGGGATATTGGATACACTACACTTTGGGTGGGGATACTTTTTAGTATATTCGAAGCTGCCGGTCTTGCCGGCCCTTTTATTCTGGGTTATTTATCCGACAAAACAGGCAATTACCGCCTTTCATTATTGTTGTCCTGTATTCTTCCCGCAGTAGTTATTTTTCCGTTAATCCTATGGGTAAATCCTTTAATCAGTATTATAAGTTTATTCTTTATGGCTTTTGGACTTCGTTCTCTTGTTTCTTTAATTGATGCTATCACCACCGTTCAAATTGGAGCAAGCGGAAATTACGGCAGACTTAGAGTATGGGGTTCGATCTCTTTTATTGTAATGACCATGTTTTTTCAGTGGACTCCGTTTTTAAAACCGGACAGTTCGCTTAATATCGGCATTTGGCTTTTTGCGTTATCAATACTTTGTTTAATTCCAACCTTGATTCTTCCTAAACATAGCTTAAGATTAACTGCTGAATTCAGCAATACCGATACAGCCGATAAACCTGTTGCCGCAGTTAAAGGATATGTGTTTTGCGGATTTTCCATTATTTTTCTAAGCCGCTTTGGTATGGCGGCAATTGTCACTTATTTTTCTCTTTTTATGATAGAAACGGTAAAATGGGATGCAGTCGGATTAATGTGGGCATTAGCGGCGGTTGCGGAAGTTCCATTTTTATTTTTATCAAAAAAATTAATTCGCCGTTTTGGATCGATGTCATTATTGGCAATGTCCGCATTTGGAGTTTGTCTTCGTCTTTTACTGCTGGCATTTTTTCCTTTTAAGGTATGGATTATTATTTCGACATTATTACATTCTCTTTGTTTTGGGATTTATCATCCTGCGGCAATACAATTTGTGTCTTCCCTGTACCCCGCGGAAAAACGAGGCAGGGGAATGTCTATGTATATGATTATGGGAACAGGTCTTCCCGCAATTACCGGAGCTTTTGCGGGCGGAACCATTATTCAGGCATTTGGCTATAAACCTATGTTTCTTGTTTATGCCGGAATAAGCGCGCTTGCAGTTTTAATTTATTCTACTTTATTTTTAAGGCCCCAAATAAGAGGGCAATGGCGGGCTGATTTCCCTGTAAATTAAAATCTTCTCTAAAACAAGACCCGGTTCCATTGCGCCTATGGAAATTTCCTGAACGCCTTTTTTTAGTTTTAATTTACTTTTGGTTTTTCGGATATTATCCAATACCCCATAAAACCATCTTTTATCCGAATTATTGCCCGCCTTAAAATTTGCGGGAATAGTCGTAACAATTTGTTTTTTATTTCCGCCGCTCAACATAAAACGAAGAGGTTTATTAATTTCTACAGAATTAGTCGGCGTTGTCCAGGCTTCGATTATATATTCCCCGGCATCTTCTATTAAAAACCGGTAAGAAAGAGAAGGCCTGTCTTTTTTTTCCGCAAAGTTTACCGTAGTTGGAAAAACCTTCATGCCTGTGCCGCTTCTGCCATAGTTAACAAGCTCGCAAAATGCCCCCAAGGGAAGATCTATTTTGTTGCAATATTTATTAGCGGGAATTACAATTATACCTTTGTTTTGCAAATGTGTATTTTGCGGCAGCTGACTTTTATCTGTATTTTTTGCATTAACATTAACTGCCACTACAGTATCCTTGGTTTTAATTAATAATTTTGTTGTTTGAATTTCGTTTGTAAGTTTTTGCGGTACAACAGAAAGTTCAATATCGTCTTGATATTCGACACAACCTTTTACTTGGCTTATTTTTAGCCAATCGCAGGGTGTTTCCTGTTCTATAACATAATCAAGAGTGTCTATTCCGTCATTTGCAACTTCGATTATAACTTTTTCGTTCCCTTCATAAAGAAAGTCGTTTACAATAATTGTCATGGGATTACCATAGGTTTTGGAGTAGACTTCTTCCCTGTCTTTGCGCGTAACGCTTAAGCGGGGTTTATACGCAGGTTCTACCAATACACGAAGCGGATTTCTGTAATTATCTTCGTTCCATGTTACAAAACCGATATGCTGTCCAAGTTCCATGCCTTTCCATTTGCCGTTTTTAAAATTTCCAAAATCCTGCATTAATTTTTTATCTGTGTCGATACACTGTGTTACAAGATCGGCATATTTATTTGCCGTTTTTCTTCCCTGTCTTGCATAAAGCGCGTTTTTGCCGGAATATATGTGCATTCGAAGCAGGTTTATGCTTGCTTTTGCGGGAATATAAATCATGCTATAAAAAGCGTTTTTTTCGTTTTCGTTTAACGCCGTATAAATTTCCTCGTTAGATACTTCGATTTTAGCCGCAAGCTCCAGCATTTTGTCGGCTTCCAGATAATGGCAGGAATGATAAATATTCGCATTAAGGGCTTCGGGACGGCGCATGGCGTTCATTCTGATATATCCATGAAGCACTTCTGCCATTTTTTCCCGTATTTGCGCATTAACGGCGGGGAATGTTTTTTCCAGCCACTGCGCGGTATATTTATCTATGCTATTTGGAGAGTTCGTGCCCCAATTTTCGAAATCGTATGCAAGGGTTAAAAAATATGCGAGAGGTACTTCGTTAAATTTTAAATCTCCGACATTAACAATCCATATTTCGTTTATGCCGTAATCGTAAGCCATGCACATTTGTTCCCATGTTCTTTCGAATGAAGTTGAAGGCATCCATTCGTAGGAAATAGGTCCGCCATGATAATCAAAGTGATAATACATTCCAAAGCCGCCCTTGCGGTTTCTTATATCCTGGGTGGGAAGGGTGCGCATAAAACCAAAGTTATCTTCGCAAAGCATACAGATAACGCCGTCAAGTTCGTCCCAGTATTTTAAGCCTTTTGCGTCTTTGCTTCCGTAAAAATATTCTTCTACTTCTTTGTATAAAGCCAAAAGCTGCGGTACTTCGTTAAGATTAGAATTAACATTATTTTTTATTAACTGCCGCTGATTTTTAATTATATCTTTTAACAGATCGACATTTTCCTTAACGGTAGAATTATCGCCAAGCATGGAGCTGTCTCTTTCTCCGCGCATTCCAATGGTAATTATTTTTTCGTATTTACCGCTTCGTTTAAGGCCGTCTTCCCAATAATTTATTAAACCTTCTTTGTTTGTGTAGTAATTCCACTCGTTCCCGTATTTGGAATCTTGCCCCATTACTTTGCCCCATTCTTCGCTTGCGCGCAGACATGGTTCGTGGTGGGATGCGCCGATTATTACTCCGTAAGTGTCGGCAAGCTCTTCGTTAAGATTGCCGGGTCCGTCCAGCGCGAACGATGATGTCCACATGGCAGGCCATAAATAATTTCCTTTTAATCTAAGCAAAAGCTCGAACACATGATCATACATTTCTGCGGTAAAGCCGCCAAAGCGTGTCCATGTCCATGTGCCAAAACACGGCCATTCATCGTTAATAAAAAATCCGCGGTATTTTACGCTTGGCTCTTTGGAGATTGTTTCTATATCTTTATTAATTTCCAATTTTTCGCGGCGGACAGGTTCTATGTCTCCCCAAAAATGCAGTGGAGATACACCGATATATTCACAAAGCGCAAATATTCCGTAAATGGTGCCGCGCTTGTCGCTACCGCAGATCAATAATGTTTTATCGTCCAATATTTTAATTTGATACACTTCTCTTTTGCCTGAAATATTGGAGCTGTCAAACTTGCCTTCTTTTATTAGATTGTCAACAATGGGGCTTTTACCGAGTGTTGCAAAAATAAAGTTATGGGTATTATTCGGTTTTTCTCCAAAAACTTTTTCAAAGTCTTTTGCAGCTTTCTGTGCAATTTTTTTTACGCCTTCGTAGGCTTCGTTTTCGACATTAAAATTAAACATTTTTTACTCCAGTGTAAATGATCCAATTGTTGCTCTGCATTTTCCCTTGTATGTAAAATACAAAGCCTGTACTCCGTCAGGAATCGAAATATTGGAAGAAAAATCTTCCCATAAATTGCTTGGTTCTATATTGATTGTTCCCAAAGGAGCGGCATCCCATTTTGTTTTTACTTCGAATGTGCCTGCGTTGTAACCGCGTGTTTTTACGGTAACGCGTGTTATGCCTTTGCAGTTAAAATATTTAAAACCTATGCCGTAACCGTCTCCTATATTTGTTATATAGGCAGGCTCTGTAATGTCGTTGCCGTCTTGTTCGTCCTGAGTCACATAGGGCAGGCGGGGATCGTGGAGCGGCCAGGAAAATTCTTCCAATGCAGGTTTATCCTCCAAAGAAAATAAATTGCACGCTATATATGCGGGATATGTTCCTTTTCCCGGTAACAGGCAATTGTTTGCGCCGCAGGAAGTCATCTCTACCTGGGGAATTGTTCCATCTTCCAGTATTTTAATTGGCTCCATACAAGGCTGACGGCTGAATTCATTTCCGTTTGTATGACGATGATAAAATACATACCATTTGTCTTTTATTTTTTCTATACTGCCATGATTATTGCCGTTCGACTTCATTGCTTTTTTGGCGGGTTTGTAAGTATCTATGTGTAAATCGGTATTGCTGATAATTACTCCGCCGTACTTAAAATCTTTTATGGGGCTTTTGCTTGTCGCGTAACATAGTTCATTGCACGCAATGGAAGAATAAATAAAATAATAAGTATCTCCGTTTTTTCGTATGGATGATGCTTCGAAGAATTCGTGATTCTCGAAACCTGTTCCTTTGCTGTAGCAGTCCCCTGGAATTATTGGATACGGTCCGTCTTTAATTGTAAGCATATCGGTATCCAGAATAACAACTGTCGATGATTTTACTTTGTCGTTTCCCGGCCAGCATTGACCCGTATAAAGATATGTTTTTCCGTCTTCGGTAAGTACGCCGGGATCAAACTGGAGATAATCGCCTGCTTTTCTGCCGTAGAGTTCTCCGTTTGGGTGTTTTACATAACCCAGAAATTTATATTTCCCCGCAGGGGTGTCGCATACCGCAACGGAGATTATGTCCATTCTGTCATAGGCGTAATAAAGGTAGAATTTTCCGTCAGAGCCTCTTGTAACATCCGGCGCGAATAAGTGCATGCTGCCGTCGGGATTTGCGGGATCATCGGTTTTCTTAAAAATGACCCCTTCATAACGCCAGTCGGATAAATCGTCTTCGCTTGCCGACCAGCAAATATAATCGTTCATGCAGTAAACATAACCGTTAAATTTATCGTGAGAACCGTAGATATAGACTCGTCCGTCAAAAACATGAGGTTCTCCGTCGGGGATATATTCCCAGGACGGAAGATATGGATTATAACCGCGGTTTTTCATTTTAACATTATATACCATATTTGCTTAATATGCTATAATTTACCGGAGGTGATTTATTAAAACAGAAATTTTTACTTTTTGCGATTTTGCTCAGGAAAACAGCGGTAAACTAACCGTTGTAGGCACTTTTGATACTATAATTTCCCGTAATTTCCCTTGTGTACATCCCCAACTGTCCGTAGTTATCCGTATTCGTTTTGATATTTTGGAATTCGGGCAGCACACATTCCGTATAGAAACCCGGGACTTGGAAGGCGAGATGTCTATGGAAACAATCAATGGCAATCTTGATGTTATGGGAGTGGGAAATGCTTCCGCAGTTTCTCATTTAGTATTTAGCGTATCTAATTTACATATTAAAGCTCCCGGTCTTGTAAACTTTGTTTTATTTATAGACGACAAAGAAATTGGATCGATACCATTGTATATTCGGGGAGCTCAGAGTAAGGTAGAGTAGTATATAATCAGCGCCTGTAGCTCATCTGGATAGAGTGCAAGATTCCGGATCTTGAGGTGGTGGGTTCGAGTCCCGCTAGGCGCAAAAAGCCTGTATGTAATAATATTAAGAAATACTGTAGTATATTACTATTGAATAAAAAGCTTCCAATTTAATATAAAATAAAAAAATTGTTAAATTATGAACTTATGTGCTATAATATAGTTAATTGGGAAACCTCTCTTCTTTGCCCGATCATAATTCCAAAAAAATTTATTTTATTCTTTTCGGAGGAAACATGTTTAAAAAATTTATCGTTCCATTTGCAACACTGTTATTAGTAACAGGACTTCTTTATGCCGGCGGCGGCAGGGATAAGAACGAATCCAGGACGGCGCAAGACCCGACAAATTTTACAGATTCATTTGACCTGTCCGAAAGGAAACCCGGCAAGTGGAATTTTTATATAGAGGCGACAGACTCTGCGGGCAA
>JAITUR010000023.1 GCA_031286205.1 Treponema sp. | reverse complement strand
TCGTCTGTAGCGCAGATATACAGGGTTTCGTAACCATAAAGCCTGCAAAAACGCGCAAAAGCATCCGCAGACAAAACCTGTATAAGGTTGCCAAGATGCGGGACATTATTTACATAGGGTAATGCTGATGTTATTAGCCTTTTCATAGTTGAATAATACCCAGAATACGATTGATTGTCAATGAAGAATAGTAAAAATTAATGTTGCTCGCCGCAATTTAATGCGATATTTTTAAACTGAATTCATTTATCCAGCTTTTTCCGGCTTCCAGCGAAATCCTGAACAATGGCAGAATACGCGTTGCCTGGTATTCTCCGTTGGGACAAATAGGAATAATGCAGCCGGAAAAACTGTTTGTAGAACCCAGCAAGATTTGCACTTCGTTAGTAACATCCAGAATTTTAAGGGTAGAAGCATTATCTAATTGATTTTTAATATGTAAATCCTTGCCGCCTGCATCCAAAGAATAAAAACGAACATAATCATCGCCTTCGCCGGCAAAGGAAAAATCAATTTCAGGTACAAAACATAAATTGCAAATTTCTTTAGCGGTATTTTTTAAACCATAGGCTACAGAAACAATATCTTTTTTTAGCGAATAACATTTATTTATTTCTATATATCCAAACGGAGTATCCATATCTTCGCCGCCTGCTACAGCAGACAATCTAAAGCAGGATTTTCCCTTGCGATCCTGGGAAAGCGCGTCATACTGCTCTGTAAAACATAATCTTGCGTTATCAAGAAAATTATTATTTAAATTATCGACTCCGGTTTCCGGCGGCAAGAAAATATCTGCAAATGAAACTCTCCTTGTATCTAATCCGCCATAACTTATTGCGCCGCAATCAAGATAATTCCAGTCTTTTGGAAGATAGTCCAGTTCGAACAGGCCTGCTCCCTTTAATTGAATACAGCAATTTATTTTTGCATCCTGAATTAAAATTTCTTTATTTCCGTCAAAATCAAAATCGTACTGTATTAAAGACGAAATTGATTTTCCTTTTTCTCTTGTTAATTGTTCCGCGCGTAAAAGCGAGCTGTATGCAGCTTTGCGAAGTGTATGGCTATTGTATCCGGAAGAAGGAATATACAGGCAGCTATCCTGCGCTTTCCATAATTCTTCCCTTGCATTTTGTTTTCTGGATTTATCGCCTTTTAGCTGACTAATTAAAACATTGGTAAAAACCATTTTAGAATAAATACCGTTTACTTCGCAATGATCTATAAGATATTGACGCGGAGAAAAACCATTATTAATGCCGTTGCCAATGGAAGCCGAATTTGGAAAACTTGCTTTTTTTAACGCTTTATTGTTTTTTAAAATTTTGGAAGGCAATGTAGTTTCTACAATATTTTCCGAAAGCGATATTTCTTCCAAGAAACGGTTCCATGCCATGTCCGGAGATTCATCCGGGTCTGAAAATATTTTTTTAGGAAATATGCTTATAATCGTATTATCCTGATTTGTATCGTCTTTTATTTTATTTATTAATTCAACAAAAACATGGGAAAAACTTTTATTTTTCAGCTCTTTTTCTGTATCTAATGATACCGGAAAAACCGTAATAAGCTTGCCCTGATCTTCCGTAATACAGGGGTAGTAAAGCTCGGAGCCGGTTAATCCCGCCAAAGAAAATTGATGCTGCGAAAGAAAGGTATATTGCATATCACTTGCAGAAAGAGAAGCAGCTATATTTTGCTCCCATACCATGCCGGGAATCCAGCAGCCTAACGGACGCTTGCCAAAATGTCTGCGAAGGTATGTAGTTAAAAACTCTATCTGCCCCAATCTGTCCTGATGAGGTATTATTGGAAACATTGGTTCGTAAAAACCTCCGCCAATAATTTCCGCCTGCTTCCTTGTTACCATATCCTCTATAAGCATAAAAAATTCGGGGTGATTTCTTTCTACCCAATACAAAAGCACTCCCGAATAATGTATAACTGCTTGAATATTAGAATAACGGTATAAATTGGAAATAAAAGGTCGCATTATATTGTCATAAGCATATTCAAACTCTTTTTCCGATGCTCCGGACGGAACATGGGCATGAGTACCAAGAACCAATTGAATTTTTTTATCTTTCACCCGGCGCTGATCATCCTTAAGATCATTAAAGACGCAAAAGAAAAAATTAAAGACAATAATCCCATAACAATAATTAAAAGCGGTATTCCCCGTAAAAATCTTGGAACTGCTTCCAGAGCCGCCCTTTTTCCAATTTCTCTAATTATAAAATAAACGATTAATATTCCCGCCGTAAATCCAAAAGAAAGTAAAATTGCTTCTAAAAAATTAATCGCTATATTCAGGCAAATAAAAACTGCCACAGCCGTTATGCCTCCGGGAAAACTGACAAAGCATTTTTCTTTTGGATCTTTTTTTAATATTTGCTGGAAGACAACAAATTCAAGGCTATCATAAACTATATAGCTTACCGGAAAAAGCAAAGCATAAATAAAAAAACCGGATATAAATGTAGAAATAATTTTAGAAAATAAAATCCACATTAAAATAATGGAAAAAAGTATTATGCCAAGTTTTACCATTGTGGAAAATCCATTGTAAATCCTGGATTCTGCAATACCTCTTATTCCAAGAGCGCATTGCAATGTTAAATTCATTGTAAAAGCCGAAAAAATAATTAATAAAATAAAATGCATTCCGTTCATTATTTATCTCCTGCCCCCGGCAATACATAACTTTTGGTATATTGATAAAGGCAAACAATATAGCCCAGTACCAGCAAAGCTCCCGCAGAAGTCGAAAAAACTCCAATCGGAAAGAATGAATTTTCCTTAAAATACATAATGGTTACCATTCCTTGATATGTTCCCGGAAATGAAAGCATGCAATAAGATAATGGCTCTCTTATTATAGAGAAAAGAACAAGCAAGCATGTAAGAATTGCTGCCTGAGACACAGCGCCAGATACATCCTCTGCAATGTCGGACGATTCGGAATCGGACGCTGTCTGTTCGGACATTCCTGAAGCTGCACAAAAAAGGGGGACAAGCAATAAAAGCATAAAAACTTCCAGCGCGGCAAAGGGACTTATTAACCAGAACAAAAACAGGTATATACTGCCCCAAAAAAATGCAATACATGTATATACTGCGGTTCTGCCGTTTACCGGAAAAAATTTATTCCCAATTAAAGAAGACAACAAGGAAAATGTAAAAGATGTAAAACCATAAACCCAAAACAGGCTTCCCGATATTGTTACTGCCCACGAAAGCCTTGCAGAAGCCATAACTAAAAGACCTGCGCCCATAAGCCCGCCAAGAGGAGAAAGAGAACCCCAAAAAGAATGTTGTTTATTCAAGCTCATCTTATACCTTCCATGCCGGGTACTGCTTCCTCTATACGCCTGATATAGATTTGCAAAATACTTTGAGGCATTTTGCTGTAAACTTGTTCCGCATGAGCGCTTAAAGGAATTATTTCTTTTACAAAACCGGACGAAACAACAGCTCCAAGAGGAACAAGTATTCCATCCTGAAATATTGTAAATACGAATATATTATCCTGCGAGTTAAATAATTTGTACCAGTATCCCATAAGATCGGCTTTTCCTGATTTATGCGGTATATAATCTGAAACCCTTCTTGAATCATCATTATTAATAAAAATATTATTTACTGTCCGCATAAGATAATATGTCTGCACGGGTTGTATTATAATCCAGAATACAGAGATAAATAAAAGAAGTCCTGTTATCCAGCAAATTAAAACAAGTTTATCTTTCATAGAATACTCTCCTTAAACTTGCCGCGATTTTTATGCAAAATAAAATATTTTTCTTCCATTAATTTTACAAGCGGGGTAAAACAATTTACCAATGCTATAGCAATAAAGCATCCAAAATATTCGCCGCAGCCATACCGGAAAAACCACGAGAGTACGGCGCTTAAAACTATGGTAATTAAAACACCCGATTTTAATTTTGCGCTGCTTGCAGGTTCAGCCGCAATAATAAAAGCCGCCGCTATGGTTCCGCCGGAGAAAAATCCGTACAACAAATCCCCATTCCATAACATTCCGCTGGAATCCCCCGCAAGCCGTACCAAGAATCCGTAAACCGCCAAATAAACCAAGGGTATCCAGCCGCGGTTAATTGCCGATGCCGTTATAATTATTGATCCTGCTAAAAGAAAAAACAGCCCTCTGTCTGCGATAATTCCTGGACCATTATAAAATAAAAGATCTATGTACCCTGACGGCAATTGAACTCCAACAATTGAAAAAACCGAACTGTTTAAAAATTCTGTAACGGAATTATCTAAAGCGCCAATATCCGTTGTTCCGCCAATTTCCGAAACAGAAGCGGCTGCACCCCCAAGAGCATCTGAAAAAGCTTTTGACCATGATAATTTTATAAACAACCATCCGCCAAGAGCAGGATTCAGCCAATTTGCGCCAAGACCTCCAAAACTGTGCTTAACCACTATAATTGCAAACACAGCCCCCAAAGCTGCATAAGCCGGGTGTATCTGATTAGGAAGCATTAATGCAAGTATCATGGCTGTTGCGGCAGCGCTGCCGTCTTTTATTTTAGAAACCCCATGTTTTTTAAATGTCAGCAAAAACTCCGTAAAAAGAGAAGCTGCCAAAGCGGTAAATGCCGGAATAAAAGAAATTCCTCCATCGCTCAAAGCGGATTGCAGTACGCATACAAAAGCGCAAAAGAAAACAAGCCACATTCTTACAACGCTTGAATAAGAAATATTTATCTGAGGTTTATGCAAAAATATATTTTTATTTTCAGGCACTTACCGCCTCCTGATTTTTTTCCAGGATAGTTTCCAAAAGCGGCAAAGCGGACGGACATACAATTTTACAACAGCCGCAGCCATGACAGCCGACGGCAGAAGCATTATCAATTTCCATAGCTCTGGTTTGTTTATAAATAATTTGAGGATCAAGTCCGACAGGGCATACAGAGCGGCATTCGCCGCAATTAATGCAGTTCTGCTGTTTAGGAGTGGACACCTGCGATTTTGTCATAGCGACTATCGCATAACAGGTTTTTCCGACAGGTTCATTCAGATAAGATATTTCCCTGCCGGAAAGAGGAGAACCGACAACGATTTTTGCCGGAGCTTCGGAAAAACCGCCGCATTGATCTATAACCTCGCCAATTCTTGTGCCAATTCTAACCTTCATGATTTGCGGATTTTTTATGGCAGCTCCTCCAACGGCAACATACCTGTCCAATATAGGTTTTTTATGCACTACTGCATCATGCACTGCAGAAAGAACGGCGGGACCAAAAATCAAAAAATTGCCGAGATTTAACCCTTCTTTTTTTTCATATGCTCTAAGCGCAAGTTCAAGCTCTCTGTTATTGTGCTGAGGATAACGCGAACCCGTAAGCACCAAAGATACGGGATATTCCAAACTGCCCGCTTCCGAGATAAGCATATCTCCCAATTCTTTTTCTTTACGAGATACTGCAAAAATAATTTGATTAACTTTCATGCAAGCCTTGGCAACAATAGCGGCTCCGTCTACAACTGCCCGGATATTATCGCGGCACAGGGCATAGTCCGCAATAAGCCAGGGATCATCAAAAACACAGCGGACAACTAAAGTTAACTTGTCTTTTTCCCTTCTTGCAGACGAGATCATCTCCGAAAGAGAACGGCCAAAATTCTCCATTTCTACTATTCCATAATCTGAAATAATTTTTTGAAGATCGTAACCCGACAAACCGTTCCAATGCAGAATTTCCTCTCTTCTTCCAAGTCTTTCGAAAGAACCTTCCAGTTTGATCATAAGAGCTTCGTTATTTAAACCGTCTTTGTCCTTCCATGAAACTTTTTTTAAAA
Organism: Treponema sp.; assembly: GCA_031286205.1. GTDB lineage: Bacteria > Spirochaetota > Spirochaetia > Treponematales > Breznakiellaceae > WQXQ01. Next base: position 9,559 of record JAITUR010000023.1, on the reverse strand, counting down.
CCCTGCCGGGAACAGAAGACTGGATATTTACATCGCCGGAACCTGCTCCCCTGCCTATCAACATTCCTTCCTTGACGCACTCTCCTATTGATACAACCGGATAAGCCTTTTTTAAGCTGTCCCCTAACGGGATTATGGAAATTGTAGGAAGATAGGCATTTACAACAGCCTCTTTGCCGGGCGCTGTTGAATCGTCGTAGGGAAGCCCGCCCCGCGGAAAAGAATATACTTTCATATCTTAATCATTATTAACATTATTTAAGAAATCTATCAAGTGCTTAAGAGGGAAGGATGGGTAATCATTTAAATTGATACTCTGATTCCTTGCAGTCTGAGACAGAGAAGGCAGACCATCATTACCGGCTGTATAGTCATAATAAGCGGAAATATTAGTACCCAGCTTAGTTGTGGAAAAAGCCGCCTGATACTTTATATGCGTAATATAATCGTCTTCGTTTATAATATTCGCGTATTTTTGGTCTATGTAATGGGAATCCGGAAAGAACGGAGTAAAAACCAAAGCAGTTAAAGCTCCAATCGCAAAAGGAAGCATATATACAAAAAAAGCAAATTCGGGCTTGCTCTTTTTCATAATTGCTACAGGAGAAAACCGCCTGCCGGAGTTGTTATCATTTAAGTGCCGCGGGGCTCTAACGGAAATAATCCTGGACGAAGCAAAAAACACTGCTAAAGAAGCAAAAAACAGAACAACCAAAAACAGCGGTTTTAGCGGAGTAAATACTACAAGCAATACAAGCGCAAGTAAAAAGAAAATTAAACTTTTCCAATATGTTTTATAAGGTTGATACATTTCCTTATAAAATTTTGTTTTTAGAACACTGCGAAAAGCTCTGTTGGCAATTCCCGAATAAAGACCGGGCATGGATGCAAGTTCGTAGAGAGGTTCTCTTAGCAGAAAAAAAGCTCCAAAAAGTATGGAAGCAGCGGCAATCCCTTCCGCTCCAAAAAAAGAAAGGGAAGAAAACAGCGGAATAAGCGTTAAAATATTAACGATTCTAAGATGCATATTTTTTCTTACAAGACAAAGAATAAAAAGAGCCAAAGAAGAAATCCCATACACAGTAAAAAAAAGCGTTAAAGGTTTTCCTACTCCGTAGTAATTGCTGGAATAAGGGATACCCTGCATAAGATTTGTAAATTGTTTATCTAAAAAATTATCTTTCCAGTTACCTGCTATAAGAGGCACATAGATATATCTTTTTCCGTCGCGGATAAAGAATTCCCTTAATTTTTCGGCATAACCATCGTTGCGCGGATCGAAAGGCAATACACGGGAATTATATGTGTCCAGCGGAACCTGTTCCAAAGATCCGAAGTTATCCAGCATTACCCATGCGGAAGATTCCGAGATTGGCAAACCTCCAAAAAAAGCCCTTCCGGAATCCAGAAGCTGCCTAAGCTCCCTGTCTTCCAAAGAAGAATCGAACGAAAGTATTGCGTAGCCGCCCTTAAACTGTTCGTATCCTGCGGCAGAACCAATAAAAAAAAGTACAATACCTGCCAAAAGAGAAATAAGACAACTTACAAGAACAGAGCGTAGAATAGACATAGGCCATGCCTATAATTGATATTTAGACGCAAGAACCAAATGAAAAATTATAGCTATTACAATACCCAAAAAAGAACCAACAATAACTTCCAGCGGCGTATGTCCCTGGATTTCTTTTACAGTATTAAATTCAATATCTATTTTTTTTGCTGTTTGTTTACCCAGACTGTTAAGGGTTTTTGCCTGAATTCCCGCGGATCTTCTTACTCCCAATGCGTCACGCAGTACAATCATTGCAAAAATAAGACTTATAATGAATAAATTGGAAGCAAAGCCTTCTTTTATTCCCGCAGAAGTAGCAAGAGAACATACAACCGCCGAATGACTGGAAGGCATCCCGCCGGTCCGCCAAAGTATAGTTTCTATTACATCAATTTCCACTTTTTTGGATTTATGCTTTAACATATTAAAAAGCAATTTCAGAACCTGAGCAATAAAAAGGCTGGAAATTGTCGATAAAAAAATTAAATTCCCAAACAAGGATTTTAATGTTGCAGTTACAATCATATTTTATTCTCTTATAAATAGGTGCTCTTTGTCAATACTTAAACTCGCTGTCACCTATAAATTCGCGTAAAATACTGGTTCCCGGTACATATTGGGGCGGAATTGGAGTAAAATTCTCCAGGAAAGCCAAAAGCCTTACAGCCTCGGCATACTCCCTCATACTGGGTTTTACCGCTTTTAAGAGGGGGTCGGCATAGTATTTAAGTACAGAAAGCTCGTAATCCAGGGCAGAGTTAAAAACCGCATCCGCCGTATTTTGGAACGGAAAAATATGCTTGCGTTCCCCCGCCTGAACTTTAGGCCAAAAACTGAATGTTCTTAACGCATCCGCGCCCCTGAATTGGGAGTCGCGCACCATCCGTCGTATCAGCCTGTTATCGCTTGTAGGAATCCGGTTATGATCATCCAGATTAAGCTGTGTAAGAGCGGACACATATATTTTAAATTTTGTATTTCGATCGATACTATGAGTTAATTTATCGTTAAGCCCGTGAATACCTTCGACTATTAATACATTATCTTTTTGCAGACGGATTTTTTTGCCGCCATTCTGTTTACGGCTTCCTGTTTTAAAATCATAAACCGGCAGAGTAATTTCTTCGCCCCGGTATAATTGTAGAAGCTGTTTGTTAAGGTAGGGAACATCAAGAGCTTCCAGACATTCATAATCCGGCTCGCCATTTTCGTCTTTTGGAGTAGCATCTGTTCCCACATAGTAATTGTCAAGACCGATAGCGATAGGGTTAATTCCCAGCGCCATTAATTCTATAGAAAGCCTTTTTGCGCTTGTTGTTTTGCCGGAACTGGAAGGACCTGCGATTAAAATCATTTTTATATTATCGATTTTTTCGCAAATCTGATTCGCGATTGCCGCCAGTTTATGCGACTGATGAGCTTCCGCAATCATTATATATTCGTCTATGTTGCGTGCCGCAATTCTGGAGTTAAGCTCGCCCACAACACGAATGCCCACCATGCGTCCCCACTCTTTATAATCCTTGTAAATTTTAAAAAGATTTGGTTCATCTTTGTAGGGATCAATCTCTTTCCCTCTGCCAATACCCGGAAAGCGTAAAAGGAATCCGTCCTGATACGGCATAAGCTCGAAAGAGGATAAAAGCCCTGTTCGTTCCAGAAGGGGCCGGACATGAATATCCATAAAACCCTGACATTCATTAACCTTAATATAAGATGAACTTCTTTGTTCTAAAAGAAGAACTGTATCTACTTGGTTTTTTTCCTTAAAGAAATCGACAGCTTCCTGGTATGCTATATATTTAAAAGTAATTGGAATATTATCTTTAACAAGTTTTTCCATTTCTTTGGCAAGCATTTCTATCTTGTCTTTTTCGTATTGATTCCCGGAACGGAATGTGTAATAGTAGCTGTTTCCCAAAGAATGTCCTACATATACTCCGTCGTCCGGAAAAATGTTTCGCGCGGCAATTGCCAAAACAAAAGACAGTGTTCTTCTGTAAATAGAAACTCCTTCCGGAGAATCGATTAAAACAGGTTCCAGTACTGTATTTACAAGAAGGCTTGTTCCAAGCGGACGAATTTCGTTATTTTCCTTTACCGCGGCAATTTGCTCGCGCGGAACACCAAAGTGCTGTACCAGCTCCAAAGCTTTAACACCATAATGATGAGTATAGAGCTTTCCGTTAATTGTAACATTTATGTTTGACATGGGGGTATTATAGCATAGGGAAATAGAGAGGGCAAGGCTACACAATGTCTCGCGTTAAATCTAACCATTGGCGCAAGGTTGATTTTATTAATAATTATAGATATAATCCCTATATAGCAGACTATATTAGGAGAAATATATGCAAGCAGAAGCTCTAAAGAAAAACCCGAACTGGAAAGGCAGAAAAGGTCCTGTGGTACTTGTAATCATGGACGGAGTCGGATATGGGAAATATAAGGAAGGAGATGCCGTCGCTAACTCAAAGATGGACAATCTTAACGCCCTTATAAATAATAATCCCCACGCAAAACTTAAAGCGCATGGAACGGCTGTAGGGCTGCCCTCCGACGAAGATATGGGCAACAGCGAAGTTGGGCACAATGCAATCGGCTGTGGGCGGGTTTTCAATCAAGGCGCGGCTCTTGTATCAAAATCAATCGATACAGGGGCAATGTTCGAAGGATCTGCCTGGAAGGAAATTGTCTCCAATGTAAAAAGCGAAAGCGTTTTACACTTTATCGGCTTGTTTTCTGACGGCAATGTCCACAGCCACCTTGATCATCTAAAGGCGATGATCGTTCAGGCAAAAAAAGAAGGGGTAAAGTGTGTTCGCGTTCATGTCCTGTTCGACGGGCGCGATGTCGGCGAAACAAGTGCGCTTGAATATATCGATCCATTCGAAGCATTTTTAAAAGATTTAAATACAGACGGCTTTGATGCAAAAATCGGATCCGGCGGCGGGCGTATGTGGATTACAATGGATCGATACGGAGCAGACTGGTCTATGGTAGACCGAGGCTGGCAAACACATATACTTGGCAATGCACGGCAATTTGCTTCGGCGCGGGAAGCGGTAGAAACATATCGTAAAGAAATACCCGGCATTATAGATCAAGATTTAAAAGAATTTGTAATTGCAGAAAACGGCAAACCTATCGGTACTATAAAGGACGGAGACTCTGTTATCTATTTCAACTTCCGCGGCGACCGTGCATTGGAAATGACAGCCGCCTTTGAAGACAATAATTTTGATAAGTTCGACCGCGTGCGCCGCCCAAAGGTATGTTATGCAGGCATGATGGAATACGACGGCGATTTGAAAGTTCCAAAACGCTATCTTGTAAGCCCGCCTTCGATAGATCGTACAATGGGCGAATACCTTGCGGCAAGCGGAGTACGCACATTGGCAATTTCCGAAACGCAAAAGTTTGGCCATGTTACATATTTTTTTAACGGCAACCGCACCGGCAAGTTTGATGAAAAACTGGAAGATTATATCGAAATAAAAAGCGATGTTATTCCTTTCGAACAAAAACCCTTAATGAAGTGCAAAGAAATTACGGACAAAGTTATAGAAGCAATTCCTTCAGGAAAATACGATTTTATCCGCCTGAATTTTCCCAATGGAGATATGGTTGGACATACAGGTGTGTATCAGGCGGTAATTACTTCTATGGAAGGAATGGATGTTCAGCTTGGCAGAATTGCAAAGGCGGTAGAAGAAGCGGGCGCTGTAATGCTTGTAACAGCGGATCACGGCAATAGCGATGATATGTACGAGCATGATAAAAAAACAGGCGCGGTATCCTTAAAAGAAGATGGAAGTCCAAAAGCAAAAACAAGCCACAGCCTGAATCCTGTTCCATGCATTATTTATGATCCTGGATATAAAGGTGAATACCCAAATGAGCCAAAAGAAAACTGCTTAAACGAAGGTTTGGGAATAAGCTCTGTTGCCGCAGCCTGTATTCAGCTTTTAGGCTTTATACCACCAGAAGATTACGATAAATCTGTGTTAAAAATGCAAGAGATATAAAAAAACAGGGTATTCCGCTATAAATTTCCCTGTCGGGCAACCCGGATTTGAACCGGGGACCCCTAGTCCCCCAGACTAGTACGCTAAACCAACTGCGCTATTGCCCGACACGAAAATCTGTAATATATGGAAAAATATCATATAATGTGATACAATGTCAATAGAGGTGTTAGCATGAAAAAATTATCAATAATCATAATTCTACTGACAATATTTATAATACCCGTTTTTGCCGAAGATGACGATGAGCTAAGCAGAATTGTCTTTAACTGGAATGTGGGTAATTTAGGTTATGGCGGCAATATCCCTTTTAGCAAACCTTTAGCCGAGGAAGTAGTATTTTCCCTTGTTCATGTCGGTATAGAAGATAGATATACAAATATGGGAATAGAATTTTGCCCATTCTTGTTTTATCATGGCTGGAAATTGCCTGAAGGCGAATATTACGGAGAAAATGACGGTTATATCAGTCTGTTAAATTTAAAAGTATACTGGAATATTTTGGATTTAAGCGGTTTTTTTATTGGTCCATTTGCATCCGTTAACTATTTCTTTTTAGACGAAGATTTTATGATGGACAAATTTATATTTACCGCGGGTTTCCATATTGGCTGGAAGATAAATTTTAAGAATGTAAATTACAATATTATCATGGGCGAGCTGGGTTACCGTAATGGTCTTGACGGATCAAACAGGTATCATGTCGGGGTAAAAATAGATATTTTATCGCTTTTCTTAATTTACCTTGCAACGAGCGCAGTTTCTCATTGGTGGTGGTACTAATTTAAGGCATTTGATTTACAGGTTCCGGACGGTAACCGCGAAGCTGCTGAACGGAACGATCATGCCACTCCCCTGCTTCAGGTACAGCGGCTAAAAACTCCCAAAAATTACGGGCTATATTTGCTTTTCCGTTACGGTAAAGGTTAAGTCCTAAATAATAAGCGGTTTTGTAGTAATCGATTTCTTCTGCATATCTTGCAAGAGCAGGGTTTTTATTAATTTCCGCGGCAATAAGCAAAAGTTCGCGCGCACTGGGCTGAGGTCTTCTTCCGGGATTAGGGTCGGCAAGAGTAAAATCAAATTGACGGCGTGTTATTTCTTCTATAATTACAGTGTTCTGAATAAGGAACGCATACATTAAATGCTGCTGTGCTGTAGGACGACCTGTAGAGCTATAGAAAAATCCAAGCTGCCTGTGCGCTTGTTCTACTGTTATATTATTGTATCGATACAATTCCAGAAATCTGCCTATACCGTCATTTTCCAGAGTACGACCCATGGCAGAAGAAGCAAATGATGCGGATGCTTGCGCATAAGGAACAGGCGCTGTTCTTGATCCGGCAGCTTCTATGCGGGCATTTTCCGCTCTTGTTGCGTCCGCTCCCCTTGCATTTATCCAAAGAGTATCATATTCATTAATAACAGAAAGATATGCTCTTTCCATTTCGTTGTAATCCTGCTGCGTAAAAAGAATGCTTCCAATTCTGTACTGCAAAGCAATGCCAAACCCGGGATCCTCGGCAAGACCGCGCATGGAATAAGCCCTGCGATACTGAGTTAATGCCAAAGAAAATTCGCCTTCTACACGGTAAATTTCGCCAATCCAGTATTCGGCTTCCGGATAATCTTTTAACTTGCCAAGCGCTTCCAATGCCCTTGCGGCGGAATTGTTTAGATCTTTTTTTGGAACACGATAATATAATTCTTCCAGAGCGGCAGTCGCTCTTGTATAATGCATATCTCTAGAATACCGTTCTACCCTGTCAAGAGCGTCTCCTATACGGCGGACATCTCTATGAGAAAGAAGATGAATTAAATCCTTTTCCATCTGTTCATACATAGCGTGTCTTTGCCGGCGGGCATCTTCAAACTGCATAAGCGCATAGCCATAATCCCCTGAGCGAAACTTAAGTTTTCCCTGTTCCAGAGTAAGCCACCAAGGCTGTGCATGTTGCTGCTGCGAAAGCTGCTGTGAATTCTGCTGGGCAAATATTGCAGATAAATTAAAAAATACAATAAGAAATACAAGGATTTTTCCTGTTTTCATAATTTACTTAACTCCTCTTCAAACGCAAAATCCGCTTCATCAGCCGAAATTGTTTTTATAATTTTTCCCTGCCTGAAAATCAATACTTTATCTCCCGCTCCCGTAATTCCAAGGTCTGCATTTTTTGCTTCTACAGGACCATTTACTTCGCAGCCCATAACTGCAACAGTAATATCCTTATTCATGGCGTACAACTTTGGCATCCAGCGGTTTGTAAAACCATGAGTGTCAAAACCGTATCTTCCGCAGCGCGGACAGGATACAATTTTTACGCCGCTTACCTTTAGCCTGTTTTGACGCACAGCTTGCGAATCAGCCATTTCCGCCGCTGCCCGAATTATCTCCCTGCCGGCTATAATCTCGTTCTCCATGGTATCGGAAAGCGACACCCGGATTGTATCCCCAATACCCTCTTTTAAGAGAGTTGCAAGAGCCGCAGTACTGGCAGCCACCCCTGCCGCAAGAGGACCTGCCTCTGTAACCCCCAAATGAAGGGGTACATCCGACCTTTCGGAAAAAATTCTATTCGCTTCTATAGTATCGGCAATTCCACTGGCTTTCATTGATACCATATATTGAGTAAAACCAAATTCCTTAAAGATTGATACTTCCCGCTCTGCCGCCTTAACCAGAGCCATTGCAGGCTTTATATCCGCCTTTTCACGCAGATCGGCAGGCAGACTCCCGGCATTTACCCCTATTCGGATAGGTATATTATTGGCGGAGGCTTTTTCCAATAAAGCGCGGGTTTTATCCTTTCCGCCAATATTGCCGGGATTTATTCTGATTTTTGCTATGGGGAAATCCATACAGCGGAGCGCTATTTTATAATCAAAATGAATATCCGCTGTAAGGGGCATGGAAACCGTTTGGGCAAGCTCCCCAAGAACCTCGGCAGTAGTTAAATCCGGCACTGCAAACCGCAAAACCCCGCAGCCCATTGCCGCAAGAGCATCAATTTTAACGATTGTTTTTGTTAAATCCCCGCCGGATAAACGGTCCTTCCACATAGTTTGGACTACTACAGGATTATTCCCGCCAATCTTTAAATCTTTAATTTTGACAACTTGTGTTATTCTATGTTCCATGTTACTGCAATTATATATTATAATAAAACAATATGGAATTTAGTATTTCTACGGAAGAAAAATCGATACTGCTGGCTCAGGCGCGCGAGGTTATAACCGCAAATTTAGAGGGCAGAAATCCTGTTTTTTCGCATAAAATTCCGGATAACTCTAATTTGAACGAACCCTGCGGGGCATTTGTCAGCCTGCATACAAAGCCTCAGCAAGCCTTGCGCGGATGTATAGGCAGAATGACGGCTAATTTACCCTTAATAGAGACTGTCCGTATAATGGCAAAAGAAGCCGCCTTTGGCGACCCGCGTTTTCCTCCGCTTTCTATAGACGAATTAGATCGATGCAATATCGAGATTTCCGCGCTAAGCCCAATGATTCCATGCGATAATCCAAAAAATGTAAAAGTCGGCGTTCATGGGTTATATTTGCGCAGAGGCGGAAGATCGGGGGTGCTTTTGCCGCAGGTTCCGGTTGAACAGGGCTGGGATCTTAATCAATACCTGGAATACATCTGCATTAAAGCAGGATTACCTCCGGGATCTTACGATGCTCCGGATGCGGAGCTTTTAACCTTTACCGCAGAAGTCTTTGGAGAGGAGTAATTAAAATTTATGGAACGCCGCCTTTCGGAATTTTTTAATTTAGATGTCTGCAAAAAAGCGGATTTTATTTCTAAAGATAATGACAGCGATCCTCTAATTACAGGGCTTGAATACGATTCGCGCAATGTAAAAGACGGAAATCTTTTTTTTGCTCTGCCCGGCCTGCAGACCGACGGTTCTCTTTACATAGAAGACGCAATTTCCAAAGGGGCAAAAGCAATTGTTCATCAGAACGAAATTGATAC
>JAITUR010000106.1 GCA_031286205.1 Treponema sp. | reverse complement strand
TTCACCAAGTTTTGAAGCATCAATTAAAACAACTTTTTTTGTTGTCCTGGAATTATCGAAAAATAGAACAGAAACATTGGTTCCTGTAGTAGCGAATACATTTGAAGGCATGCTTACACAGCCAGATACGATTTTTTCATCTACAATATATTTCAAAATCTTTGCTTCGATTCCGCTTTTGGCAGTCAAAAAACCTGTAGGTACAACAATAGCTCCTTTTCCATTGGTTTTAAGTGAATTAATCACATGTTGTATAAAGCATGTATAAATAGCCATGCTTTCTTTCTTTTTAGCCGGAACATTTGGAACACCTGCCCAGAAACGAACAGGCATTGCTGCAATTTTTTCTCTGGTATCAGAAAAATCCATTTTAAAAGGAGGGTTAGAAACTACAAAATCAAATTGTCTTAGCTCTTTTTGATCATTGCTCTTATGATATGGAGAAACAAGAGTATCACCCTGAATCGCATAGTCAAGCGATGAAACAAGTCCATTTAATATAAGATTTAGCTTGTTCATTTTATTTGCACGTTGTGAAATATCCTGAGAAAAAATTGTACAACGATCTTCTCCAATTTGATGCGCAATTGCCATAAGTAAAGTTCCTGTCCCCGCTGATGGATCATAACATTCAATATTACGTAAATTTGCATTATCACCAACAAGCAAACGAGCCATTATCGTTGCAATTGCATGAGGAGTATAGTACTCTGCATATTTTCCGCCGCCTGCTGTATTATAATCCTTAATTAAATATTCAAATATAGCTGCAAAAAAATCATAATGCTTATCAAATACTTCCTCAAATGAAAAGGCTATAAGCTTATCTACCAATGCCCTTGCGAAAGGCGCTCTCTGTGAAGGGTCCGTTACAAATTGTGTTAATGATTCAAATAGTGGTATTTTTGTATTTTGTGTTGTCTCGGTTGAAAAGATGTCTATGTTTTTATCGGCAATATCAATCATTGTTCTGTCAAAGATCAAATCAAATTCGCCCTTACTTTGTTGATTCCAAAGATTTGAAATAAGATGTTCAGGATTCAGGCAAGGGATGTCAGGTGATAACTCATCAAGAAGATTTAGCCTTACTTTTTCAGACATTGCTTCATAAACAAGTTCCCATTTTTTTGATTGGGCAAGTTTTGAATTTATTTTTTTTACAGCGTTTCCGAATTTATCGTTTATGAATTTGTACAAAAAAACCTGTGTAATTATTTTATATTCATTTCCATCATTACCCATACCGTATAATTGACAAGTAGATTTCAAAGCATCTATCAAGGTTATAGTTTTTTCTTTGATATCCATTAAAACTCCACAAACTATGCCGCTAAATACGAGGCGTTATATTGATTAAGATATTGTTTAGTGATTCTGTTTTGAATAAAAAGGCAATCTTCACGCTCACTTTCAAAGTTAAGTTTCTTCATGGCCTCTTTAATTTGCTTCATTACTACTTGTCCAAAATAGGCATCTTTTCTTAGTATGTCGTTACGGTTATAGACTTCCTGGTCAATATTTGATTTAATCAAAATTAGTGCATTTAAAATATCTTCGTCATATTGTGAGACAAGAGGATTTTTGTTTATGGATTTTCTTTGTTCATTTTCTTCCCTAATGCGTTTATGAACAATAGCAAATTTTACATCTCCATAATATTTCTTCAACAAAGCATTGTTCTTTACTTGTATTTCGGCTAGTTTTTTTAGTATTTCATCAATGGCTTTTGAATGTTCATTAAATATTTTAATATTATCAATTACAAAGCCATGTTCTTTGAACCTTAACATGAAAGCTTCCCGCAGTGTAATAAACTCAGGGTCGTCCTGGTCGAAGTTTTGTGTAAATGACTGAATAGCTCTTTGCCATTTTTCCTGTAGTTCAATACCACCGGATATTATTTTCATTTCTTCTTCACTTAATTTACGAAAATTAAAAACAATATCAAGCATGGCTTCATTAATAAGCAAACGAGTTGTATCATTCCCCTTAAATGCTTCTTTTTGATTGATAGTATCTATGTGGTGTTGAATTTCAGAAATCATTGATGGAAGTTTAGCAATTTCAAGCTTTACAAATATTTGCTTTAATTCATCATCACCAAAAGTACGAACTAAATTACAGCAATCACGGGCAGAAATTAACAGTTTTTTCAGGTTTATTAATTCTTGTTTATCTTCTATTGTTGAGAGTTCACAAGTAAATTCTTCAATGTTGTCGGTAGTAAAACGAAATAATGCCTGTCGGCTTTGTTGCATTTGAGCAATTAGAGCATCTTTATTTTCAAGAACCTGATAGAATAGATCAACTTCGTTGCCTTCGCCTGTTTCTTCTTTGTCATTAAAACGATTTAATTCTATTAAGTATGCTTTATTAGTTTCATCAAAATTTTTCTTTATATCAGCAAAATCGATAACATATCCATAACGATTATCCTTGTAAGGGCGATTTACACGAGTCAATGCTTGTAATAAATTGTGATCTTTTAATTTACGCCCGAAATATAAACGCTTTAAGCGTGGCGCATCAAAACCAGTCAGGAGCATATTAAATACAATGAGAATATCAATGGTCATATTTTTCTTAAAATCTTTGATTATCTGTTTTCGTGTTTCTTTATCTTCACTGTCGTGTAAAATTAAGCCTACTTTGAAAGCAGTTCTCTCTGATGAATTTTTGTTTAATTCATTTTGCACCAGATCAAAATAGGCATGTAGTTTACGAGCTTGTTCGCTGGTTTCACAGATTACCATTCCACCTAAAGTGTTGTCCCCTTGTAATAAACGGAATTGTTTTAGGTCGCTGATAATATAGCAGAGAAGCTCTTTTACATAAGAGTCATGTTCAATTATGTCGCTCTTTTGAATATCTTTTTTTTCAACCAGCATTTCTAAGTTTTCATAAACTGATGATAGTTTTTCACGATATGAAGTTTCAATATCTTCACGGATTATTTTTAATGTATAACCATCTTGGATTGATTTGTCGTAATAATATGTGTGAAGATATTTACCAAAAACCTTCCATGATGTACGTTCTTCTTTAAGAAGTGGGGTACCTGTAAGTGCAATTTTAATTGAGTTTCTGTCAGCATCAAAAAGATTTGCAAGAAAACAGCCAGTAGGATTGTAACCACGATGAGCTTCATCTATGATAAATACTCGCTGCAAATTTGTTGCATAAGCTGGCAAATCAATTTTAGATTTATCTTCCGCAAAACGTTGTATATTAACAACTATGATTTCCGGCTTGCCGCTTGAGCCTTGAAGCGCTTGATTATTACGAAATTGCTTCATTAATTCATCGCGAGAATTTGCAGTTTTTACTTCTAATCCTCTTGCTTCAAATTCTTGTGATGCTTGTTCAAGGAGATCGAGCCGATCAACGATGAAATAAAATTTTGCAACCCGATTAATCTTTGCATAATAATCGGATAAGATAAATGTAAGATGATAAGAAAGCGCTGTTTTACCGCTTCCTTGTGTATGCCATATAACGCCTGATGTTATTCCTTCGGATAGCTTTTGCCTGACTGCTAAAGCTGCAAAAAACTGTTGATATCGCATGATGTGTTTTTGATCGAGTGATTCTATCACACCATCAACTTCACGTTCCATTTTTACATAAGCAATACCATATTTAAGCATGAATAAAAGACGTTCAGGAGAGCACATTGATGTAATAATCCGGTTTGTTGGAGTATTTATATTTAAGTTAGTTTGATATTCAGGAGCTGTATGGATAACCTGACAGTTATAATCTGATAAAATGCGTTTTTCAACTTCAAGGGGAAATTCCTCATATGGATAATTTTCTACAAATGGTGCTATTGGTAGATTCCCATTATTTTCCTCACGGAAACAGTTAAACGGAGCCGCATTACGGGCAGCAGTACAATAAAAAGCACCTTGAATTGGAACTATACCTCCCAAAGCATCATATTCCATATTATTGGAAAAAATCATAAATTGGGTAATGTTAATAAAACGGCGGAATTTTTTATTGGGAAAACGCTGTTTGTTCATTCTTTCACTTTCTGCAACAATACCTCCTTGGTTGTAAGGCTTTTTGACTTCGATAAAAACGAGCGGTAAACCATTTATAAAAAGTGTTATGTCAGGGCGAAATTCATCTTGGTCACGCTTATATGTGAATTCTGCAGTAAAATGATATAGATTGTTTTCAGGGGTTTCAAAGTCTACCAGTCGTGTTGGAGAAATGGCAGTTAAACGCTTATAAAAACTGCGACCAAGATCATCATTGTCAAGTTCTTGCCGAATTAGGCGTAAAGTTTCTTCTGTTTTATCCTCTTGTTCTGGGTTTAGTCTTTGAAATTGGGATTTGTAGACATCCAGAAGGATATTTGTATCTGGGTCATAGGTGTTTCCTGCCATTTCCTCAGATATTTTGCCGAAATAATGGTAACCAAGCCTTGTAAGATGGACGAGAGCGGGCATTTGCACACGAGTAGCTTCATTAAACTTGTCAGTGTTGGAACTTGTAATCCCTTTATTCGTCATAAATTAAAGTATATCAGCCTAAATAAGCAAGTTCAAGAGTAAAATTCTAATTTTATAATTGAATTTGAACATAGTAAAGCTAAGATACTAGAATTATCAATAATAGCCCCTGAAAAAACTTCCTAGATGATTGTATTTTAATTACTTCAAAACTTTCACCTAACTCCATAGTATATACCAAATTGCTGCAGTTAACCGCCCATTTTTATAGCAGTAACGCAAAGATAGCATATCGTAAAAATTGTCGCAGTAACCGCCGTTTCATGGCGGGATACTGCGAGAGCGGTAGCGTTTTAATGGCATATAATATGGAGAGCGGTAGCGTTTTAATGGCGTATACTATGGAGATAGGCGGCGTTTTAATGCCGCTTATCGCATACTAGTATACGCCGTTTTAATGGCGTATAATAGTGTATGGTTGTAGGTATAATTGGTGCCACAGGTTATGCAGGGGCTGAATTGGTCAGGCTGCTTTCCGGGCACCCAAAAGTCGATAAATTAATACTTTCCTCTGTTTCCTTTGAGGGCGGCAATATAGAAGAAGTTTACCCAAATTTCCTGGGTACAGCTATAAAAACCGGCAAAACAGACGGTTTACTTCTTAAAGCGGAAGATGTAATAGCTTCCAGCGATGTGGTTTTTTCCGCACTTCCCCATGCTGTAGGAGAAGGTTTTGCGGAGGCCTGCAATAAAAAGAAGGTTCATTATATCGATCTTTCGTCGGATTTTAGATTCGATGACGACGAAGAAACCTACAGCGCCTGGTATGGAAAACCATATCAATATCCGGAACTTCATAAAAAATCGGTTTATGGTCTTCCGGAGCTTAATAGGCAAAAAATAAAAGAGCTTGCTTCTCTTGGATCTGCAATTATCGCTTGTCCGGGATGTTATCCTACAGGAGCGTTACTTGGAATCTTTCCCGCTATGGCAAAAGGCCTTGTTTCCTGCGAACACACTTTAATTGTAAATTCTGTTACAGGTATTTCAGGCGGAGGCAGAGAGCCGTCCCGGGCATTTCATTATCCGGAATGTGCCGATTCTGTTACCCCGTACAAAATAGCTTCTCATAGACATACGCCGGAAATTGCAAGAGGTTTATCTAAAATGGGTAAAAACGCTCCCCCTTTAATTTTTACACCTCATTTGGCTCCTCTTAACAGGGGTATCTTAAGTACAATTTATATCCCGCTTGTACCGGAATGGCGCGTAACACCGGGTAATACGCAAAAGATGCTGCCGCCGGTAAAAGAAATCGAGGATAAAACCGCCGAAATAAAAAAGCTGTACGCCGATTTTTACAAAGACGAACCTTTTGTGCGTATCTTGCCGGCAGGAATTACAGCCGCCACTAACCGGGTAAGGCAGTCTAACTTTTGCGATATATCCGTACATATCGATATAAACGGAGCAATACTAATTATAACAACTGCAATAGATAACATGGTAAAAGGCGCTTCCGGACAGGCAATTCAGAATATGAATATTATTTTGGGGTTAGACGAAACAACCGGCTTGGATGCAATTCCGTCTTTGTTTTAGGAAGGATTATAATCAATATAGAGGTTAAAAATATGAAAGAAATAACAGGCGGTGTATGTGCGGCAAAAGGTTTTCTTGCCGGCGGTATACGATGCGGCATAAAACCTTCGTCTCAGAAAAAAGACCTTGCTCTTATATATTCTAAAACCAACTGTTCTGCCGCAGCCGTATTTACAACCAATAAAGTAAAAGCTGCATGCGTTGTTCTTTCCGAAAACCATATTGCAGATGCAAAGTTACGCGCAATTATAGCTAACTCAGGAAACGCCAATGCCTGTACCGGGCAGGCAGGAATAAAAACCGCAAAACGAATGGCTCAACTGGTTGCCGACAATTTATTAATAGATCCTTCCGATGTCGCTGTCGCTTCTACAGGCGTAATTGGGGTTCCGCTTCCTGTCGATTTAATAGAAAAAAACATCGATGCGCTAAAACAAAATTTAAGAAGCGACGAACTCGGCCACAATGCCGCTTTAGAAGCAATCATGACAACAGACACCAAAAAAAAAGATATAGCTGTACAAATAGAAATAGACGGCAAAGCTGTACATATTGGAGCTATGACAAAAGGATCAGGAATGATTCATCCGAACATGGCAACCATGCTTGCGTTTATTACTACAGATGCCGCTATTTTACCGTCCGCTTTAAATACCGCTTTACGGCAGGCAGTAAAAAAATCATTTAACCGGCTTACCGTTGACGGCGATACTTCTACAAATGATATGGCTGTTGTTATGGCAAATGGAGAAGCAGGCAATACAACCATTACAGGAGAATGCGAAAATTATAAAATATTTTATAATGCCCTGGAATATGTCTGCATAGATTTAACAAAAAAAATGGCGCGCGACGGCGAGGGGGCGACAAAACTTGTTGCGGTTAAAGTTACAGGGGCTGAAAATGAAGATACAGCGGAAGTGCTTGCAAAATCTGCCGCTTCTTCCAGTCTTGTTAAGGCTGCCTGTTTTGGCGCAGACGCAAATTGGGGGCGTGTGTTATGCGCTATGGGTTACGGGGCGCACAATGCGGGCGTAAACTTTAATCAGGATAATGTCAATATAAGTTTTTCCAGCAAGGCAGGAACTGTACAAGTTTGCAAAAACGGCGGAAGTATCGAGTTTTCGGAAGAAAAAGCAAAGCTTATTTTATTGGAAGAAGAGATCGATATTATAATAGAGCTTAATGACAAAGACGGCGAGGCAACAGTCTGGGGCTGCGATTTAACTTACGACTATGTTAAAATAAACGGAGATTATAGATCATGATCGATACAATAACAAACGAAAAAAGAGCGGGAGTTTTAGTACAAGCCCTGCCCTATATTCAAAATTTTCAGAACAAAACTATCGTAGTTAAGTACGGCGGAAATGCCATGCTTAATAATGAATTAAAAAAAGCCGTAATAGAAGACATAATTCTAATGTCCTATGTAGGAATACGCACTGTTCTTGTTCATGGCGGCGGCCCGGAAATAGAAGCTATGTTAAAAAAAACCGGAAAAGAAAGCCGATTTGTTAACGGGCTTCGCTATACAGACGAAGAAACAATGGACATTGTGCAAATGGTTCTTTGCGGAAAATTAAACAAGGAAATTGCCGCGCTTATTCAGCAAAACGGCGGAAAAGCCTGCGGTCTTTGCGGCATAGACGGCGGTTTGTTAAAGGCAAAAAAAATGAAGGAAGATATCGGCCTTGTTGGAGAAATAATCGATGTTGATGTATCAATATTAAATACGGTTTTAAATTCCGGGTTTATACCTGTTATTTCGTCGGTTGCGTACGGAACAGACGAAGACAAGTCCCTGAACATTAATGCGGATATTGCCGCCGCCAAAATAGCGGGTGCGCTTAAAGCGGAAAAACTTATACTTATGACTGATGTACGGGGTATCCTGCGGGATATTCAGGACGAAAACTCTCTTATTAAGACTGCTACCCTGTCCGATCTGGAAACCCTAAAAAAAGACGGAATTTTGACACGGGGAATGCTGCCAAAAACCGATTGCTGTGTTATGGCGCTTAAGGATGGGGTTAAAAAAGCCCATATTATCGACGGCCGCCTGCCCCATGTCCTTATGATCGAGCTTTTTACGGACGAGGGCATTGGAACAATGATTGTAGGGGATTAAGCCCGTTGTTACCCTTTACTAAAAAAAAGGTTTAACATATACTATGATTATGAAATTACTTAAATTAACTTTTTCGGTCTTGCTTGCCGCCCTGCTCTTTGCCGCTTGCCAGACAACTGTCAAAATAAGCGAGACTCTCTCTCCGGCGGAGCTTATCCAGAGAGCGCAGGAAGCTTCTGATCACAACAGGTATAAAATAGCTTTGCAGTACTACCAAGCGCTTTATGACAGAAACCAGACAAACATGGATCTTACTATTACGGCGGAATACGAAATTGCCTTTATTTACTACAAACAAAAAAAATATGACCAAGCAAAAGAGGGTATGACATCCCTCCTTGAATACTATGATACTCCGGATCAGGAATTATTGCCTCAACATTTTAAACGGCTTGCTCAGATTGTATTGGCAAGAATAGATGAAAAAGAAGCTGCCAAAAACCGGGGATTGTTTTCCCGGCAACAAGCAGAACAGCCGTAAAAAGCTTTAGACTGTTATGGAAGAGCTGCAATCAACAGAGTTACTTGAACGCGAAATACTTGACGATGCAAGAAAAAAAGCCCTGCGAATCTTAAAAGCAGCAGATGACACAATACTGGAAAAAACAAAAGAATGGGACGATAAAACAACCGAAAGCATTAACGATTTAGAAGAAAAATATTCAAAACAAAAAAAAATAGCAGCCGAAAAAATAATGGCAAGACTGCCTATAGACAAACTCCGTGCAAAAGCAGAAAAAACGGAAAACCTTCTTCAGGATGCCGTAAAAGATTGGTACGAAAGCCTTGATCGCAAGCTGGTATTAAAAATTTTAAATGATGAACTTAACAAAAGGCTGGAACTTTGCAGGATTCCGCCTGCTGCCAGCAAGGATGTTTACTACAGCGGGCTGGATATTAACGAAGTTCTGTCCATTATAAAACCTACAGGCGACAGTTATACTTTTAAAGAAATTTCATCTGCTTCATGTTATCCTTTAATTACTATGGAAACGGAAAATTTTAATATTATTGCGTCTATTCAAAAAATTATAGATTATTATCTTGCGGAAAAACGCGAAGAATTGGTAGAAGCCCTTGTAGGCAGAGACTTTATGGAGGAACTTTAATTGCAGGGCAAAGTAACAAGAGTTTCAGGTCCTATTATTCGCGCGTGCGGTCTTGCAGGAGCAGGTCTCTTTGATCTTGTAGAAGTCGGCGAAAATAAAATAATCGGAGAAATTGTCAGACTGGAAGGCGATGAAGCAATTATTCAGGTTTACGAAGATAATACAGGTTTGCAAATAGGCGGCTCCGCTGTATCGACTGGACGGCCTCTTTCTGTTCTTCTTGGACCGGGACTTATGGGAACAATTTACGACGGTATTCAACGGCCTTTGGAAAGACTGTACGAACAAGACGGCACTTTTATGAAACCGGGCGGCAGGGGACATCCGCTGGACGAAAATAAAAAATGGCGCTTTGTTCCAAACCCCGAATTAACGGCAAAAATTTCTGCGGGGGAAAAAGTTGCCGCTTCCGGCGGTCTTGTACTGGGCACTGTAAAAGAAACGGAAAGTATTACCTGTAAAATAATGGTTCCGCCAAATATTAACAGCGGCACTATTACGGAAATAAAAAACGAAGGCGATTATTCGATTTTTAATTCGATAGCTAAAACATCAAACGGCGAAGAAATTACCATTGCGCAATGGTGGCCTGTCCGAAAACCACGCCCTGTATCTTCCCGCCTTTCCCCAGATCAGCCGCTTATAACAGGCGAACGCGTTATAGATGTTTTTTTTCCGTTATCGCGCGGGGGTACTGCCGCAATTCCGGGCGGCTTTGGAACCGGCAAAACAATGACACAACACGCTATTGCCAAATGGTGCGATGCAGATGTAATTATCTATATTGGCTGCGGTGAACGCGGAAATGAAATGACAGATGTTCTTACAGAATTTCCCAAGCTGCAAGACCCGCGTTCGGGGCGCAGTCTAATGGAAAGAACTTTATTAATTGCAAATACTTCCAATATGCCTGTTGCGGCAAGGGAAGTTTCTATTTATACGGGAGTAACTCTTGCGGAATACTACCGCGATATGGGTTACCATATTGCAATTATGGCGGACTCCACAAGCCGCTGGGCAGAGGCGTTACGCGAACTTTCCGGACGCATGGAAGAAATGCCGGCAGAAGAAGGCTTCCCTGCATATCTTCCCACACGCCTTGCCGAATTTTACGAAAGAGCCGGCAAAACTACAACATTAAACGGATCTACAGGTTCTATTACAATAATTGGAGCAGTGTCTCCTCCGGGCGGTGATTTTTCGGAACCGGTAACTCAGCATACAAAAAGATTTATCCGCTGTTTCTGGGCGCTCGACCGCGATCTTGCAAATGCCCGGCATTATCCCGCTATATCATGGATAGACAGTTATTCGGAATATGCCGAAGAAGTACTGGACTGGTGGCAAAATGTGAATCCCGGCTGGTCAAAATCGCGCCGAAAAAGCATGGAACTTCTTAAACAAGAACAAAGATTGGCAGAAATTGTACGGTTAATTGGACCGGATTCATTGCCTGACGAGCAAAAATTGATTCTTCTTACCGCTCAAATTATAAAGGACGGTTTTTTACAGCAAAATTCCTTTGACGAAGTTGATATGTATTGCGTTCCGGAAAAACAAGTTAAACTTTTGGAAATAATAATGGAGTTTCACGAACGCGCTCATAGATGTATCGAACTTGGAGCGACAATGCTGCAAATAACAAAAACAGGTTTAAAGGAAATAATATCCCGCCTAAAAAGCACCATAAAAAATGATGATCTTGACAGTCTTAACGCAGTCGAAAGTAATATGCGTTACACGCTGGAAGAAATGGAAAACAGTTACCGTTCCAGGGGTGCCGCATGAGAGGTATAGAATACAAAGGACTGGAACGAATAGAAGGTCCAGTTGTAATAACAAAGCACAGCCAAAATGTCGGTTATAACGAAGTAGTTGCAGTATATGACAGAGAAAATAAAAAGCGACTTGGCAGAGTTTTAGATTTAAGCGAAAAATACACGGCGGTTCAAATTTTTGGAAACAGCACCGGTCTTTCCGCAGAAGAATCCAGAGTAGAATTTTTAGACAAACCTATGGAGCTTCGTGTTGGGGATGGTCTTTTGGGAAGAGTTTTTTCCGGACTTGGAGAGCCAATTGACGGTTACGGCGATATTTTTTCTTCCAAGTGTTACGACATTAACGGTTTGCCGATAAATCCATACGCGCGCACATACCCGCGCGACTTTATCCAGACGGGAATTTCGTCGATAGACGGAATGAACACCCTTATCCGCGGACAAAAGCTGCCTATATTTTCGGGCAACGGACTGCCCCACAACCGTCTTGCCGCGCAAATTGTAAGACAGGCAAAGATATTATCGTTCGATGATAACGGCAATATTATAGACGGCGAAAGTTCGCAGTTTGTAATTGTATTTTGCGCTATGGGCATTAAAAACGATGTCGCCCGTTTCTTTCTTGACGACTTTGAACAATCGGGGGTGCTTAGCAATGTTGTGGTATTTCTTTCTCTTGCGGATTCGCCTTCCCTGGAACGCCTTGTAGCTCCAAGATGCGCCCTTACCGCCGCCGAGTATCTTGCATTCGAAAAAAACAAACATGTTCTTGTTGTAATGACAGACATGACAAATTATTGCGAAGCGTTACGCGAAGTTTCTTCCATAATGGGAGAAGTTCCTTCCAGAAAGGGTTATCCGGGTTATATGTATTCTGATCTGGCATCGTTATACGAAAGAGCGGGTAAAATAAAAAACTCGTCCGGCTCTATTACTCAAATACCTGTTCTTACCATGCCCAATGACGATATTTCCCACCCTATTCCCGATCTTTCCGGTTATATAACCGAAGGACAAATTGTTCTGGATCGCGAACTTTCCCAAAGGGGTATTTATCCTCCTGTGGCGGGGCTTCCCAGTCTTTCGCGTTTAATGAAAGACGGAATAGGAAAAGGCATGACAAGGGAGGATCACGCGGATGTTTCCAGTCAGTTATTTGCCGCTTATGCAAAAGTAAAACATGTACGCAATCTTGTATCGATTATTGGCGAAGAAGAATTGTCGCAAAGCGACAGGCAATACTTAAAATTCGGCGAAAAACTTGAACAGATTTTTTTAACTCAAGGCGAGCGGGAAAACCGCGATATTGGACGCACTCTTGAACTTGGCTGGAAAGTACTTGCAGAACTGCCGCGGGAAGATTTATTACGGGTTAGGGAAGAATATATAGAGAAGTATCTGCCGTAGAAACGGCAGATACTTGCAAACATGTAAACAATTTATTTTTAAATTATCTTATTCGAAGCTTGTAAATTTCATAAGCTTTACCGGGTTCTCCTGCAAGACAAAATATTTCCCCATTTCTTCCCCAGCTTGGCGAAGCAACACTGGATGATCCACTTGTTGAACGCGCCAACGATTAAAACTAAAAAAACAAGAGAATACAGACATTATAATTATTACTTATAGAGTGATTGCCTTACAAATTTCAGTGTAAAATATGCTTTTTTGTGTTGTCATACT
>JAITUR010000033.1 GCA_031286205.1 Treponema sp. | reverse complement strand
CTCTTGGAGACCGGTTAAATATGGTTTATTCCGGCTGTCTTGTTGTAAGCGGGCATGCAAGAGCGGTGGTTATTTCTACGGGGATGAATACAGAGATTGGAAAAATTGCCGGATACCTGAACTATACAAAGAAAAACAAAACTCCTTTGCAAATGCGGCTGGATAAATTGGGCAAACTGATTAGTACCATAGCGATTCTTGCCGCTTTTACAATTTTTATTATTGGACTGCTGGAAGGACAGGAAATCTGGCATCTTCTGATGTTAGCTGTAACTCTTGCCGTAGCGGCAGTGCCGGAAACTTTGGCGCTGATTGTAACACTCATTCTTACTCATGGCGTTAAAAAAATGGTCAGTAAAAATGCCCTTATCCGAAAATTGCAGGCGGTAGAAACTTTGGGGAGCACTTCTGTTATTTGTTCAGATAAAACCGGAACGCTCACTCAAAACAGGATGACAATTAAAAGGCTTTGGCTCTACGGCGAAACCCCAATCAATGATACCCAGGCAAATTCTCCGGAACATATCGAGTTTATAAAACGGTTCCTTTTGGCAAGCAATGTAACGGTCGAAAAAACCGAAAACGGTGAATCAAAAATTATCGGCGACCCAACAGAGTCGGCAATTATGCGTCTTTTCCTTTACAAGGGTTTATCCAGAAACAGTCTTAATACCGAATACGAAAAGGTTGGAGAAATCCCGTTTTCTTCTGCAAGAAAGATGATGACAACCATTTTGAAAAAGCCGGATGGGCGTTATCTGATACTGACCAAGGGTGCATTTGACAAAGTTCCTTTTAATAAAAAAGACATTGCGTATTTAAAAGGGCTGGAAGATGTACAGAATGCATTTGCCGGCGATGCGTTGCGTGTAATTACCCTTGCTTCCAAAGAGGTTGACTCGCTGCCTGTAAAAGATGCGCTGGAAAGCCTGGAAACAGGGCTTACCTTTGAGGGCTTTATTGGTTTAATCGATCCGCCGCGGCCAGAAGCTGCAGCCGCCATTGCCCGTGCCAAAACGGCAGGGGTTCGCACGATTATGATTACCGGCGAGGATCTGGAAAAACTGACAGACGAAGAGCTGTTTCACAGTATCGAATTTTATTCCGTTTATGCGAGAGTTTCGCCGTCGGATAAAATCCGCATAGTGCAGGCATGGCAGAGCAGGGGAGCCGTTGTATCAATGACAGGCGATGGTGTAAACGATGCGCCTGCTCTTAAAGCCGCCGATGTCGGTGTTGCTATGGGCATTGCCGGTACGGAAGTATCAAAGAGCGCGTCCGACATGGTTTTAACCGACGATAATTTTTCTACAATTGTAGAAGCTGTAAATGAAGGACGGCAGGTTTTTGCAAATATCAAAAAACTTGTTTACTTCCTGATTGTCTGTAATATTTCCGAAATTGTTATTATGATTTTTGGACAGGTTTCCGGGTGGGGTATTCCTGTTACGCCAATTATGCTTTTAATTGTTAATGTGCTGGGCGACGGTATCCCCGGAATGGCTCTTGCAAGGGAACAGTCCGACACAAGAATTATGGCAAGAAAACCCATAGACCGCGAAGAAAGTTTTTTTTCCGGCGGTCTTTTGGAAGTAATTATCCGGCAGACAATTATGTGCAGCATTGTCGTTTTGGCGGCATTCTACATTGGGAAGTTTGTTGTAATTCAAAATGCTGTTTTACCTTCTCATGAGCTTGGACAGACAATAGCTTTCCTTGTATTGGGCTGGACTTCTATTCTGCATATTTTTACAGTCAGAAGCAGGGCTTCTATTTTTAGACGAACCCTAAAAGATAATCCCCGGCTTGTATTAAGCGCGGCGGTAATGCTCCTTGTTCTTGCCGGTTTAGCCGTAATACAGCCCCTTGCTTCCAGTTTGGGGTTTGTGTCTATGGATATTTACCATTGGTTTATTGCCATTGGCTTGTCGATAATTCCCACGATAGTTGCCGAATACGGAAAATTCTGGGATAATTATAAGTACAAAACAGCGGAAAAAATCCGCGTAACACAGCAAATAATATATTAGAAGGAGAATTCACACTATGTCTGAAAAAATAAATCCCGCATGTCCTTGCTCCAGCAAAGGCTGCTCCCGCCACGGGAATTGCAAAGCCTGTTTAGATTACCACAGGAGAGTAGGCTCGCCCACATGCTGCGGCAAAACAAGCGAGGAAGATGAAGCCGAGGAAAGGTAAGCACTCTGCAGAATTCTAATAATGCCGTTTAATTTGTACGCTTGTTTCGGGCAAGAAGCTTTGAAGCAATGCGTGATTAGCGCTGTATTTATTTTTGTCTGCTTTTAACAGTTTTTTTTCTACAAGTATTTCCAGATCGCGGCGCAGTGTTATATCGTTTAGTTTCATGTATTCCTTTGCTATTCTTGAATTTATAATTTTTATATCATTAATGTTGTAAAAACGATCGCCCGGAATATAATATGCAAGCTGTCGTAAACGCCGCAAGGTTTTTTCGCTTTTACCCTCGTCTTGCATTTTTTCAATTACATCATGAATATAATTTTTCCAGGTTATTTCTATTTGATCTTTATGGATAATATTAATTATGTTTTCCAGACCATCGCAGAATCCTTCCAGAGCATACTCAATAAACGCGCTTAAATCTCCGGTTTCTGTAGTTTTTTGAAGCCGGTGGTAATATGTTGTACGCGTATTATTGTAATGGTTCGATAAAATATGCGAAGCAATATTGGGAACCCCTGCCCGCATTAACAAATAAAATTCCAGGAGCCGCGCTGTCCTTCCGTTGCCGTCAAGAAATGGATGTATCCATGCAATATACACATGAGTAACAATGGCTTGAATTACTGCATCGTCAAAGTTTTGGTCGTGCCCATAATGAAATTCTTTTAACAGCCAGTCGCATAATTTTTTAACCAGTGTTTCTACCATTTCAAAAGAAGGAGGTCTGTATGCGCTGCCTACTGTTACATTTCGCTTACGCAGCTGTCCCGGGTTTCCGTTAAAATTTTCACCAATATCTTTACCCACCATTTTATTAAAACGCTTTATCAGTTCCGGGGATACAATTTCCGGGGTTCTTTTGTTAACTAACTCGATCAGAATAGTATTAAAAGCATCAATTATATTTTCCACTTCCTTTTGCTGATATTTCTTACTTGGCGCAAGATCCTTGCCGTTTAAGACTTGAGCTAACTCTTCTTCCGTAAGAGTATTGCCCTCTATGGCTGTTGTAGCCAATGCGCCTTTATTCAAAGACACTGTAAGCAGCTGCTTGTGATAATCGGGCTGAAAAGGGATATTTGCCATCGAATTGATATAAGCATAACATTGCCCCAGCAGATTTGTGGATTTCTCGCTTAATTTCCAGCATCTTTTAAACGAAATATGCTCCAGTGTGTTCTTCATATTCAAAGTATAAGGTATTTTAGGATATTTTACAATAAAATCTACAGTTTGCTCGACAAAATTCATACAATATTTTAACAAAAATGCCATAACTCTATACTAGATAAGGAGTTACGAAAACAATTTATTCGACAAAATTTATACATTTTGCATGACAAAAAACAAGCGAAAAATGCTCAGTTGTTAAAATTGTAAATTTGTGTTATATACCATCTTTAATGGCAGAAAAAATCGCAAAAAACAACAAAACTGCTCATCAAACCCCTGTTTTAACCCCGCAAGAACAGAAAGTCCTGAATATGCTGATAGAGGGAACTGCGCCCAAAGAAATCGGCTATAGATTGAATATCAGCTATGATACGGTAAAATATCATCAGAAAAAATTGTACGAAAAACTGGATGTCCATAGTGTTTTTGAACTTAGAAATAAATATCTAAACGCAAATACGGCGGATGCGAAAGAAACTTTGGCAAAACAGCTTTTGCCCGGCGCTTTCCAATTAATCCCAAAAGAAAACCCGCCTTATGGCTGGGTTTTTCATTTCGAGCCGGATGTGTTTCAATATAATGATAAATACTATCCTTCGCCCTTCAAATTGGGCAAGGGGAACAGGCTTGTCGAAGGTGATATGTGGCATATTACTTGTTTTTTTACATCAAATGTTGAAATTAAATGGCTTTTAGTTTCCTTTATTGATAAATCTATAGATGGAAATTTATTTTTAAATGAGATTTCCGGGCCGCATAAATTGGGCAATTTTTACTTCAAAGCAAACACAAGGTATAACCTTTCCGCAAAAATTCTTATAACCCAGACAGCAAGCGGAGCTTCCCCTATAGAAAATATATTTTCTCTGGGTGTAGGCTGTTTTTTGGATAAGCAGCCGGTAATTACTTTTCATAAATTTGAGGTGGTTAAACTTCCACAGCAGAATATACTAAAAAGCACTTTGTCTAACCAGTCAGAAAAGATCAGGCAGTATACGCCAGATATACTGCCTCTTCCCAATCCTCTTGTTATCACATTTGATCGCGATATTAATGAAACATGGGCTAGCTGGAAATATACATTATATCCCGATATTTTTCTTTACAATGGCATAAAGACAGCTTCACCTTTCATGTTGGGCGAGGGGAACAGGATTGTAGAAAATGATATATTCCTTGTTAATTTATTTTTTACTTCCAATGTAGATATTGATTTTCTTCAAGTCCATCTTCTTGATACAACAGTAGCTGATGATCATTATTGGACTCAACTTTCTCCGTATGTGAAGTTAAAAAAGAATATCAAAGCGGGGATAGAAAACAACATTACCATAAAATTACTGGCAACCAAGACAGCAAGCGGTACATCCCCTGCCGAGAATCAATTTGTACTGATTACAGGTCCGGGAACAAAAGAGCAGCCGACATTATCGTTTACCAAGTTTGAAATTGTTAAAATTTAGCAATTTTCTCCAACAAACTACCTAAAAACTACCCGATGACTACCCGAAAAGGTAGGTTACGGACAGCGGTTTTTCAGCTTAACTTATCCTTAGAAATCAGCTCCGCAATGAGCTTAAACTAAGGGAGGTTTTATGAAATACTTTTTTAAAGTATTCGGAATTGTCGCAATTATTGCGATAGTTGGATTATTAATGATTGGGTGTCCACCGTCCGACACGGATTTAGGAAATGAGGAAACTACAGGATCAGGCAAATATAACGGCAAAGATGTTTTAGGAAACTCTTACTCTTTATCTGTTGGCAGTGACGCATCCAGAGCCGCGGTAAAAGGCGATCGTTACAGTATGGATGTTACAACCAGAGATGGAAATACAAAAACATCCAAGGGAACTGTTACCGGCATAAATAATGACGGCACCTTAGTTTTAAAGCCGGATAACGGAGAAGCTTTTACAGCAATGGCAGACGGCTTTACCCTAAATTCTGTTGCCGGAACTGACGGCGGAATGGCAAATATTACATTTGACAATAATTCAAAAATTAGACCGCGCACTTTTAACGAAATCCACTTGCGGGCAACTCGTTGGGAAAACGGTCTTATAAGCGGTGAGCATTGGGGTTCCGGCATGAGTATATTGGTAAGAGATTTCCCAACTAATGTTTACGAATTAAGCGAAGAAGGAAATTATTCCATTACATTAAGCGGAATATCAAATGCAGCTTTAAATTTTGGCGCAATCGAAATTCAAGGTTTAAAAAATGGTAACTGGAATTATCTTGGCGGCGGAGATATTGCCTCTTCCATACCCGCAAATACAAACTTTGAACGGAAAATTCAGATTCAAGCTAATACTTGGGATGCAGCAATAGATCTTAACCTTATGAACTACGATGAAATAATCTTGCAGTTTACCAATGTTATGAGAATAAACGACCCGAATCATCCTGAGTATGATAAAAACAATGGTACAATACCTGCCAATATTCCCAATGGTCAGATTATGGCGACCATTAGAAATTTTAAAATTTCCCTTAAAGATGATGATATGGAAGAACTCCTTGGAAATATGGGCGACTATTCTTTTGGTTACCAGGAAGATGGTTTGTCGATTGAATACAAGCAAGCGGTATGGAAATTGTCTCCGGCAAATATTGCAACGGCAAAACAGGGAGCAAGATTTGAATTTATTGTACTGGAAGAAGTTTTTGTGCCCGGCGAAATCCCCCATGCACGGCTTGATTTTATATGGCAGGATCCCGTCCGCGGATTGTGGTGGCAGGATCAAAC
This sequence comes from Treponema sp., assembly GCA_031286205.1. Classification (GTDB taxonomy): domain Bacteria; phylum Spirochaetota; class Spirochaetia; order Treponematales; family Breznakiellaceae; genus WQXQ01. Next base: position 3,427 of record JAITUR010000033.1, on the reverse strand, counting down.
GACAATTTCAGAATGGGATGAAACAGAAAGTAAATGGGTATTGAATGGCGATGCATTTATTTGGGATGCCCAAAATAAAAAGTATTCGATAGATCTTTCTAAAGTTATTAAAGATAATCAATTTAATACGGCATCCGAGCTTAATTTTATTATTGCTTTATGGGGTTATGGAGCAGAGCCGGCAAAAAATGTTGGGCAACTTCGTATTACCGGAGCAAATCTTATTGTTGCGCCCAAACCCACCGCCGGAAATATAGGCAATTACAGTTATGGGTACGAGGAAGATGGTTTAACAGTTAAATATTCACAGGCTGTCTGGTATTTGCCGGAAGACTCGTTGGCAGCTGCCCAAACAGCCGGATCGAAACTTAAGATTGTATTTAATGGTGATACTCTGACGGATATTCACCCGCACCTTGCCCTTGTGTATCAAGATATTGATAATCAAAATTGGTGGGAAGGGCAGACCGTACTTTGCAATTGGAATGTAGACACCAGTCAATATGATTACCACAATGGCGTTGGATACGATAGTGCAGCAAAAACACTGACAATTCCCCTGGATTCCGTCTTTAATGATAACTACTCCGCCTTTCAAGCGGTAACAGAAGCAAATCTGGTTCTTGCAATGTTCTATCCGGATACTAATATAAACAATCTTCAAATGGTAAGCGTAAATATCGTCCCTGCTGATTAATCTAAAAACACCCAGCACCTAAGAATTTAGGTGTTGGGTATAAACAGGGTGAAATTTGGAATTTCCGTGCTTTTTTCCTGCTTTTTTTCCCATAAATCAATTTTTTTTGACAATTAAATTAGCCCTTTTTTGCTTAAATTCTTATATTATTATAGTATGATAAATAAAGAAATGAAGGTTAGAGAGAAATCACCAAAACACCTTATTCTTATTCTTCTCCTTTTTATTTTTTCTTTTTGTATTGTGCTTTTTGCCTCGTATTGGACAAATACGCTTATAACATTTTCAATGCAGACTACGGAATACAGCATAGAACGCAGATTAAATTTTACTGCGGAGCGTTTGGCGGAACTGGTTAGTGCAGAGGAATTGGATCGGTACCGCGAAATAGCAGACATGGACTTGCCGTCTTATCAGGATTTGCGTATAAAGCTTTTAGACTTCTCCGAAAAGACAGGTGTTTTATATGCCTATTTTTTACGGGATCAGGGAGAAAACCTGGCTTACATAATAGACAATGATTTTGATATAAAAACAAAAGTTGGCTTGGATACTCCGCCATTTAGCATAGAAGAAGAACCTTTGGTAAAAATCGCTTTGGGAGGCAAAACTGTTCATACCGGGCTGGGAAACTACAGCCTTGGCTGGGAAGGATTGCTAACTTCCTATGCGCCGGTATTCCGCGAGGACGGCACAGTAGCTGCTATTGCCGGGGTAGATATCGATGACGAAGCTAATGTAAGGGCAAGGGACATAGTAAGCGTACTAACAATCGTGCAGATTATCATGGTGGTTATAGTTTTTATTTCAGGGCTTGTTTCTGTTGTTTTATTTCGCAAAGAAGCAGAGGCCGCAGAACAAGCCAATGTTGCCAAGAGTTATTTTCTTGCCAATATGAGCCACGAGATCCGTACTCCCATGAATGCGATTATTGGCATGACCCAAATTGGAAAATCTGCAGAAGATATTAAAAAAAAGGCCTATGCTTTTGAAAAAATCGAAGAAGCATCGCATCATCTTTTAAGCGTTATTAATTCTGTTCTTGATATGTCAAAAATCGAAGCCGGAAAGTTCGATATATCTTATGCGGAATTTAATTTAAAAAAAATGATACAACAGGTAATAAATGTTGTAAGTTTTCGTATCGAAGAAAAAAAACACAGTTTTTCGTTTTATCTTGATAAGAATATTCCCGAAATGCTCATTGGCGATGAACAGCGCCTGACACAGGTTATTACCAATCTGCTTTCCAATGCCGTAAAATTTACGCCGGAGTTTGGATCAATTTGGCTGAATGTGCATTTAATTGGCAGTAAAAACGGTTTGTGCGAAATTAAGGTGGAAGTAAAAGATACAGGGATAGGAATTAGCAAGGAAAATCAAGAGCGTCTGTTTATTTCTTTTCAGCAGGCGGAAAACAATACTTCTCGTACATATGGCGGGACAGGGCTTGGGCTTGCTATCAGTAAACGCATTGTCGAGCTTATGGGTGGAACAGTTTGGCTGGAATCGGAGCCAAGCAAAGGTTCGTCTTTTGGTTTTATTGTCCAGCTTGAATGTTTTGACAAAACCAAACACGCCGGCAGTACAGATGAAGACGGCTCCGACAAAGACACGGCGGCACAAACAGAATTGCCGTTATTACGCGGTTATAAACTTTTATTTGCCGAGGATATCGAAATAAACCGCGAAATTGTAATTGCTCTTCTAGAACCGACAGAAATAGAAATAGATTGCGTTGTTAATGGATTGGAAGCAGTGCAAACATTCTGCTCTGCACCGGATAAATACGATATGATTTTTATGGATATGCAAATGCCGCAAATGGATGGTTTGGAAGCCACACGAAAAATCCGTGAATTCGAAGCCGGGTTAAAAGAACAACCCCTGCAAGAGTCGCAGGAAAAAAAATCCACGAGTTTTGCCGAAGGCGAAACTCGAAGGTATCTGCGCAAGCAGATACCAATTGTCGCAATGACAGCTAATGTGTTTAAAGATGATATAGACAAATGTCTGGAAGCTGGCATGAATGCCCATGTTGGGAAACCGCTGGATTTTAATGAAGTAATAGATATATTAAAACGCTTTTTGGGGTAGGGGGAAAATCCAACCTCTAACCTCTAGCAGCGTGGTCGGTGTTTAACGCGAAAAGCGCGGAATCTGGCGGAAATCTGGGTGTATTGTTGTCCCATAATCTATCCTTTAGCCGAGGGGAAAATGAGCTTTCTAGAAGTTAGAAATTAGAGGTTGGAGGTTAGATCTAACTTCTAATTTCCAACATCTAACTTCTAGATTCCGTCTCATTTTCCCCTCGGCAATAACAAGCGTATCTAGGGTACATGGGAAAATACATTTAGCCCTAAATTCCTAAAAATTCCGCGAGCTCTGTGCTCCCTTCCGCGCCTTTAGCGTTAAAAAACGATCTTTTTTACAAATTCGTCAAAATTCTTTCCTCATCAGTCAATCAAAACGGCAAGTTCGCGCCATATATAGGTGTGTGATTTTTGTATGAAAATCATTAAATCTATGTATGGAGTTTGCTATGAAAACAACAATCCAATTTACAAATGACGATGACATCATCGACATCAGAAAGGACAATATCTTTAAGGCTGTATTCGCAAGAGGAAGCGAAGCATCCATGATAGCCCTTTCTAAACTGGTTTCCGCCCTTATCGTAAGGGAAGTGGAAATAGAAACCATAACCGCCAACGAGCCTGCCGTAAACAA
>JAITUR010000110.1 GCA_031286205.1 Treponema sp. | reverse complement strand
TGAATACGGCGTTCTTCTTCTGTATACTTTTTCACTAGTACACCTCCATTGTAATTTATTATTTATATCTTACTACGGATTTTATAATCATCAAGATGTACTAGTTTTGACAGTTACGTCACTAAATCAAAATATCTCTACCTAACCCTGTCCGGTCTTAGAACCTCCGCGCCGTTTTGGTAGACATGGTTTGCGACAGAGTTTTCTTCCAGGTAACAATGTATCAATACCCTGATTATGCGTTCCAACGAACCCTGAATACGGGGTTCTTGGGCGGAAAAAAGAGCCAGGTTGCCGGCACGGCCGCCCTTTCGTAATGCGGTGCAGGGGTTAATAGTATCGATATCATCGGTTACTGTAAACATAATGGAAACTATATCGTCTTCGTTTAAATTATTGGAACCAAGCAATTTATCGTACATGGCTGTAACTTGTGTGGAAATATCCTGTATTGAATTTTCGCACTGTGTTGCGCCCCGTAATCCGAATAGTTTTTTCATATTTCTCCGTTAATGTTTAAGCCCGCTTACTGAGCAGGTACCCTTAAAACCCTTCCTATTCGCAATGTATCGTTTAGCCTCATGTTGTTCGCGTCTGCCAATGCCTGTGGTGTAATTCCATACCGTCTTGATATTGTCCAAAGAGAATCCCCGCTTCGTACTGTATATCTGCCGCTAAAACCGTCAGGCGCGGCGGCAGGCGTTGCTGGCGCAGCGGGCGATGTGGCAGGAGTTGTCGCAGGTGCGGGTGCAACGGCAGTTGTTTGTGGTGCAGGGCGCGAAGCCGTTTGTGCCGCCGGCGCGGGTCTTGCCGTTGTTCCTGTAGAAATTTTTAAGTATTTCCAGATATCTGTTGTTTCCTGACCAAGCCGCCAAAAACCAATGCCATCGACTCCCATTAATTTATACATTTGCATTCTGGATACAAGAGAATATTCATCTTCGTAGTAAAGTCTGACAGTTACATTTTTGTTGTAGGAAAATGTTGGAACGCCGTTTTCGTAACGGATTTCCGTAATATTATTATCTTTAATAATAGTTTGAATACTGGAATAAACAAGGGCGCGGGAAGGGGAGTAGTCGCCCCAGGCGCGTCCATAAAAGGGAAGCCCCATTACAAGTTTTTCGCGCCCAATTGCCCGCAAGGAATAATCCGCTACATTGCGGCACCAGCTTATAGATGCTACAGAACCGGGACGAGAGCCCGACCAATGTTCGTCATAAGCCATAACAAAAACACGCTCTGCAAGCGGGGTTAGTTTGTCATAGTCGTAAGCATCGCTGCTGCTTAGTTTTCTTGTGCGGGCGGGAACGCACAAGGTAAACATTTTATTGCGTGGAAGCCCTGCCCTTACTTCCCGCAGAAAAGACGCAAAAGCTTCCGCGCCGGGGGCAGTAACATATTCAAGATCGATATTAAGTCCGTCGTAGCTGTTTGTCGCGGCAATAAGGTCCGCAATGAATGCCTTGCGTTCCGGACTTCCGGGTTTAAGTGTAAAATAGGTAAGCGCGCGCCCGTTACAGGCAATTACTAAATGAACCCGCCCGTTAAAATGAGACGGCAGCGCGGAACGGCGCGGAACCGCTGTCAGTTTACCGTAGGCATCAACTTCCGCTCCAAAATACGCAATATCTGTTATGGGCAGGTTTGGCGTTAATGCATTTTCCCTGCCCGCAACTACATAAGCCCAAATTTCCTTAAACTCCAAAACAGGAAGTTCGCCGTTTGGACGAATAAGAAACTGAGATATATCTTCTAAATCGTTTTGACCCTTTGTCCGGCTGACAGATGACGAACCGGATGTGCAATTAAAAAATATTATACTTAATGCGGCTATAGCTATAAGACAATTATTAATTTTAGTTTTCATTAATTAATTATCGGCGGATTATTGGCAAGCCCAAAGACCAAGACCCGGGTTGGGTACATAAAAAATTTCCTCGTCTTCTACCGTGTTCCAGCCCATATTTAATTTGTTAATATCGTACCGTGCCCGCGCCTCTTTTAAGCTGCCCCACTGGAAGCCGACACTTTCTATTTCCTCTTTGGAGATACCTTCCCCCGGGCAGTAGCGGACTGTGAATCTGCCTTCGCTGCATCCATGAATAAGGTGCGCGGCGGCGCTTAGGTTTCCGGCAAGTTCGCTGTCTGTTTGTGTTTTTAAGATAATTTCCGAACGCGGGCGGTATCCGTATTTGCGGATAAGGGTATCTATGCCGGGGTCTTCGCCGAACTTTTCCATAGCGGGAGCAAGTATGATAAGCTCGCCGCCGTCCGCAATAGCCATCCTTGTACGATAAACCGCCTTGTTTCCAAGCCATGTTGTGCGGTATTCTTCGGGATCAAGGTAGACAACTGCCTTGTTAACCTGCTTTTTTAGATGGTTAACATTAACTTTTTGGGCTAGATCTACGGCTTTTTGGAAACATTCTCGTCCAAAGCCGATATAAAGCCCGCGAACGGCAAGAGTTCCGTCTGCGCGCGCGCCGACAACGGTAAGTATCCATAAAATTGGCGGCATTTTATTTTCGTATCGATTTAAGCCTTCGTCAAAAAGCGCTCGTACAGGGGTATCCGCCTTTCCCATAATTTTTTCCATTCCGTAGGCGGCTCCGGCAAAATGGCTTTTGTCGATAGCTTCTTTTCCGCCTGTTCCCACAAAGATATTTTTAGCATGATTCGCCATTCCCGCAACTTCGTGGGGGACTACCTGTCCAATAGAAAACGCAATGGAAAAATTGCCAAAGGCAGGATTATCTTTGCTTAGTATCTTATTTACCTGAACAGGCCAATCGTAATTTACAGCGCCTTCCGAAGCTTTTTCCACAAAGGAAGATTCCAGCCGTCCAAGCTCCGCAATATCGTCGCGCCAGTTATGTACAATGAATTTATCTTTTGGTACCGATCCGAACATTCGCGCAAGCTCGGCATTGTTCATTGCCATGTGGGTTCCAAGAGCGGGAAGCACAGCCCCAAGTTTACCGCCCAGATAGTTTGCGGCAATCTCCGTAAAAAACCCCGCCCTGGAATGAATACGGGTAATGTCCGGCGGCAGAATAATAACCTGCCCGGAATTATTTGTATCGGCTAAAGCCTGCGACACGGCATCCAGAAAAAGCCCCTGCATTTCCTGATCCGTAAAATCTGTCTCCGGACTCCCAACAGCAATATATGTTTTTTCCATAGATAAATCCTTTGCGGTTTATTTTGCTGCTCTACACTGTATAAGTGCTTGCGCTTGTAGTGCCGCCGGTTCCTGTCCAGTTTGTATGGAAAAACTCGCCTCTGGGTTTGTCCAGTCTTTCGTAGGTATGCGCGCCAAAGTAATCCCGCTGGGCCTGTAAAAGATTTGCAGGCAGGCGCTCGCTGCGGTAACCGTCAAAGTAAGCCAACGCGCTTGAATAAGCGGGAGCGGCAATACCGTTTTGAATAGCGGTGCTGACTACGCGCCTCCAGGAATCCTGCGCATCTTCCAGAATTTTGGTAAAGAAGGGATCCATTAAAAGATTTTCTAAACCGGGGTTTTTATCGAATGCTTCTTTAATTTTTCCAAGAAAGACCGAACGAATAATACAGCCGCCCCTCCACATAAGAGCTATACCGCCGTAATTAAGATCCCACTTGTATTCTTTTGCAGCTTCTTTCATTAACAAATAACCTTGCGCGTAAGAAACAACTTTAGAAGCATACAGAGCTTTTTCCAGATCTTTTATAAATGCGGATTTATCGGAAGGAATGGTTTTTTGCGGGCTGGAAAAAACTTTTGCCGCTTTTACCCGTTCGTCCTTTACCGCGGAAAGACAGCGGCTAAAGACAGCTTCGCCAATAAGTGTAAGCGGTACGCCAAATTCCAAAGCCGCAATTCCCGTCCATTTACCGGTTCCTTTTTGCCCTGCTGTGTCCAATATTTTTTCTGCTAATGGTTTTCCGTCATCGTCTTTGTAGCGCAAAATATCCCTTGTTATTTCGATTAAATAACTTCCAAGAGCGCCATTGTTCCATTCTTCGAATACATTGCCCATTTCGTCATAACTTAGCCCTAGAACATTTTTCATTAAATCGTAGGTTTCGCAGATAAGCTGCATATCGCCGTACTCGATTCCATTGTGAACCATTTTTACAAAGTGTCCCGCGCCGTCTTCGCCAACCCAGTCGCAGCAGGGAGACCCATCATCCACCTTTGCGCAGATTGCCTGCAAAATCGGTTTTACCAAAGGCCATGCGGCAGTAGAACCGCCGGGCATAATGCTTGGACCCTTTAACGCGCCTTCTTCGCCGCCGGAAACACCCGTGCCAATATAAAGCAAACCCTTGGATTCGACATAAGCAGTCCGCCTGATTGAATCCTGATAATTGGAGTTTCCTCCGTCTATAATAATGTCGCCTTTTTCGAAAACTTCCAGAAGAGAATCGATAGTATCGTCTACCGGTTTGCCGGCTTTTACCATAATCATTGCTTTGCGCGGTTTGCTTAGATTATCCGCAAGTTCCTGCAGGCTGTAACAGCCTGTAATTTTTTTATCTTTTCCGCGTCCGTTTACAAAATCATCTACCCTGGAAGTAGTACGATTATAAACCGCCACGCTATAACCATTGCTTTCCAAATTAAGAACAAGATTCTCGCCCATAACCGCAAGACCGACCAATCCAATATCATTATTTTTCATAATAACCTCTTTATTATGCCGCTAATAGCGGCAAATTTTATCGAATGGCTCCGCAACGCGGAGACAATATCTCCTAGTTTATATTGTATCATACCTGTAAAATATATTTAACAGAAAATGGCTTAAAACCTTCCAGACAAATACTTTGGGAAAAAAACTCCGATTCCGCGGGGACATCTATTGTAACCGTTTGTTTCCCTGTTTTTTCCAATAATTTGGCAAGAAGGGTTTTTCCAATCCCCATACCTCTGTATTCTTCTTTTACTTCTAATTTGCTGATATGTATTCTGTCAGTTTCTTTTTCGGCATTTATCCTGCCTGCAATATCTCCGTCTAAGGTATGGGCAGTAAAGGAAAAACCGACATTTTCCCTTATTTCGAAATCTTCCAGCACGATAGAAGAAATATCCTCCGGCTCTTTTCCTACAGCTTCCAGTCCCCATTCTTCGCGCAATCCATTGTACCAGGCGGCAATTATCATTTTCATTTCGCGATTCTTAAAGGCAAACCACTGTTTTTCGGTTTCCGGGTATTGTTCCAGGACATTTTTATAGGCCCGGAAAACGCCTTTATTTTGATTAAGAGTATCGGAAAGCTCCTGCCTGATAACCGGTTTTTTTAACCCGGAAGCGAATTTTTCCATTAAACGGTATCCTTCGGAAGGCGGCCAATCCGGCAGATTAATAAAACGCTCTTTATCGTTAAAATCGGGGTTATCGCTGTCGTAAGAATCAACACTAATTATATTTTTTTTCCGGGTATCCAGTAGATAACTGCCCTCTTTATTTTCCATGTGAAAGAGAATGTCATCGACTAAAATATTATCAAGCTCGAACTTCATGTGAATATTATATCATAGAAAAGCCAAATGCGAAGAAGCGTAAAGCAAAAAGGACTTGTAAATAATTAATAAAGCCGGTATTATAATGTAATGATGGGATTTATTATGAAAAAACATCTCTTCTTTTTATTTATTGCGTTTTTATTAATAACCGGTTTTTTGTCTGCACAATCTACGGCAAGGGAGATCGAAGCTCTTTTGGAGACAAATGCCGTAACTTATTCGCAGGCGGCAAGATTTGTGCTTGATGCCGCAAATGTATTAAATACTTCCAATGCCGAAGAAGCCTTCTTGTATGCCGCCGGGCAAAATTGGCTGCCAAAAAGAGCAGCGCCGGGGAGCATTGCCCGCCTGGACGAAATTTCCCTTTTAATTTTGCATTCTTTTGACATAAAAAGCGGGATAATGTTTGGCATATTCAAAACTCCTCATTATGCCTACCGCGAACTTGTATACAAAGATATTGTTTACGGATTAATAGATCCTGCAATGACTGTAACAGGCGAACGCCTTTTGGCATATATCAACAGGATACTTACCATAAACGAAGAAGCGGCGGCAAAAGCCGAAGCTAGAAAACTTGCCGCGCAGCAAAAAGCGGACAGGGAAGCGGCAGCCCGCCGCGAAGCAAGAGCCGCGGAAATTTCCGTAATTCTTGTAGAGCAGGAAGTAGCCGACACCAAAGTAGAAGCAACAACCGAAGGTGTAGTAATTACACTTTCCGACATTCAATTTTTGGCGGATTCCGCTGTGCTTGCTCAGAGCGAAACCGCAAAACTTTTGGAAATCGCGAATATTCTTAAAAATATCCCCAATGTAAAATTACTGGTAGCAGGCCATACTGCAATGGCAGGTTCGCCGGAAGGCCAGCGCAGGGTTTCTTTGGAAAGAGCGCGGACAGTTGCAGACTATCTTGTATCGCTTGGAGCGTGTAAAGCGGAGAATGTTACTTCCGCAGGGTATGGCGCAGACCGCCCCGTAGCATCTAATGTAACACCGGAAGGCATGGCAGCCAACAGGCGTGTAGAAATTACAATATTGGAGAACTAGAATGAAAAAGACCTGCTTTGCGATATTTTTAACAATATTAATTTTTCTGCCCTTTTCCGCCAAAGCCGGAGACTTCGGACTTTTGTTAAACCAGAATGTTTCGTACGGCAATGTTGCAAGCGTAAGCGACGAACTTAACTACACCGCAAATTTATTGCCGAGGTATTCTTTTTTAATAAAAGACGGCAATGACGCAATTATAGGCAATTTTGTTTTTAATGCCGGGTTAGGTATCGAATACAAAAGAGAAAGATTTAATTTTATACCCGAACTTTTGCATACAGAATTTGCCGTGCGGTTTGGCGCGTTTGGTCTTAACACAGGACGAATGCCGTATTCCGATCCGCTTTCCTACATTGTAGAAGGACTTTTTGACGGCGCAAGAATTACCCATTCTTCTTCTTTGGGAAGTTTTGGTTTTGGAGCATGGTACACAGGTTTTCTTTACAAAGGTTTTAACAGTATAGATATAACGGAAGAAGACCGGACAAAAAACGCCCAATGGCTTAACTACAATTATTTTTCCGAAACTTATTTTGCCCCCGCCCGTCTGATAGCGTCTTTTGATTGGGAGCATCCTTCCATTGCCGAACTTATAAAATTAAAAGCGGCAATTATTGGGCAGATAGATTTATCGGATCATGAAGAAAAATTACACAGCCAGTATTTAATAATAAAAGCCGGTCTGCCTCTGGGAAGATTTTTATTGGAAGCCGGAGGATCGATACAGTTGTCTCAGGAACAGCTAAATGATGATCCATTACAAATAAGCCTGGCATTTGCGGGGGAATTGGGATTAGTCTGGTATATGTCTACAGAATTTAACAGCCGCTTGTCTTTTTCAGGATTTCTAGCCGGCGGCAGAACAAGCAATTTTATGGGCGAATTTATACCTGTAACTTCCAAAAGCTATGGGCAAATATTCGAGCCAAAAATGTCCGCAATAACCGCGCTTAGGCTGAATTATTCCGCCCGTGCAACGGAAGCCTTTGGGGCAGGTATTTCCGCATCGTACTTTATCCGAAACGATCTAATTTCCAGCAATAACTACAGCATAGGTTATAAAGAAAACGGCTATTTTTTAGGTCCTGAGATTTACGCAAGAGTAATTTGGAGCCCTTTTTCCGATTTACAGCTTAATCTTGGCGGAGGTGTATATTTACCCTTTTTGGGCGATGCCGCGCCGGATGCCGGTATTTTGTGGAATATTAATTTAATGGCTGTTTTTTCTATACATTAGTGATACAATATATATAGTATTTACGGTTTTAGTATAAGAGGGGGTTTTTTATGAAAAGATCATTATTATTGGCTATATTGATTTTTGCCGTAGTATTTTCCGTTTTTTCCCAAACCGGTATAATTAAAGATTTAACCGGCGAGGTAGAAATTAAACCTGCCGGCCAGCCATCATTTACCGCCGCGAGACAAGGATCCGTTGTTTCCCGCGACACTATTATATCGACAGGTTTTAGAAGCACAGCTATAATTGCGATAGGAAGCACTGAAATTACCGTGCGTCCATTAACTCGTTTAACACTGGCAGAGATTCAACAATCCGCCGGCACAGAAAATCTTAATGTAAATCTGCAGACAGGAAGGGTAAGGGTAGATGTAAACCCGCCTGCCGGAACCCGTGCAAACACCACAGTACAAAGCCCCAGCGCGACAGCCTCTGTCCGCGGAACAAGTTTTAACATGGGAGTAGACGGAGTATCCGTCTCTCATGGCAAAGTAATGTATTCCGGCAACAATGGACTATCCTATTCTGTAACACAAGGATTTTCCAGTACTACAACCGGCGGACTAAGCGGAGCCGCCACCGGAGCAACTGATCCAAATAGCGAAGCCGATAGTGTAATATACCCCAAAAACCCCAGCGGCGGAACCACAAACCCCGATTCAACAACATACACCGGCATTTACGATGCGGATCTTCAAGTTAATATAAATATATACTAGTTTTTTTTAAGGAGGGAAATATGAAAAAAATAAATATACTTGTAATAGCCATATTAGGTATAATATTATTTTCTTTAACAACCTGTTTTAGCGATTACGAAGGCGGCAAAGGCAATATAAAAATTAACTTTAACAATTCTTCCGCCCGTCAAGCAGGTGGAGATGCAACATATATTATAATTCTTACCAATGAATACGGAGAAGTCATTACAGAAACAGCCACCGGCAGCACCGTTCTAAGAGTAACCCCCGGCAAGTGGACAGTCGAAGTTCGCCGTGAAGTTGCTGGTGTGTTAGAACACTATGATTTAACAACCACAGAAGTCCGCATGGGCAAGACAAATACCGCAGAGCTAGACATGCAAGCTGCTGTGGAGATTAGTGATATTACTGATGGTAGTTTTTCTAACACACACTATATTTTACTTAAAGGCGAAGAAATTACGGTAAATGATTCTATTACGATAGATACCGGAAAAACACATACTCTTATTCCCGTTGGCAATGTGAAGATAACACGATCTTATGAAGATAATCCATTTAAAGGTAATTTTTTTATGGTGGCTGGTACTCTTACTCTAGGCGCAAAGGGAATGACGGGTACTTTAATAATAGATGGTTTATTATCAGGCAATGATGATGCTTATGACTCGATTATAACTATTTCTGGAGGAGAATTGAATATGTATCCGGGAGTTATCTTGAAAAATAACGAATGGAATACTCCTTCTGATAATAAAGGCGGCGGGGTATTTGTAGGCACCGGAACCTTTACTATGCACGGCGGAACAATCTCCGGTAATAAAATTTTTACTAATAGTGGTGTTGCTTACGGCGGCGGGGTATTTGTAGATACTGGCGGAACCTTTATCATGTACGACGGAACTATCTCTGGTAATAAAGTTTTTAAAGGTACAGGTGTTGCTAAAGGCGGCGGGGTGTATGTAGATGCTGGCGGAACCTTTAACGAATACGGTGGAGAAATCTCCGACAATACTGCTAATGGGGAAGAATCTAATGTGCATATTGAATGAAGATTTTGCTTCATGTATTTTTCGTGTACTTTAGATACGCTTAGTAAGCTGAGGGGAAAATGAGACGGAATCTAGAAGTTAGAGGTTGGAAATTAGAAGTTGGATTCTGACATCCAACCTCCAGCATCTAACTTCCAACCTCTAGCAACCATGCACCCAAGCTAACCAATAAAAAGCCCAGGACACACGGCGTTTTGACGGCTCATTTTCCCCTCAGCTAAAGGATGGATTATCGAACAACACAATTCTTACCAATATGCCTTGCCCCCTGCGTAAGGATAGAATATGGGACAACCATGCACCCGAATTTCCGCATATTCCGTGTTAATCACTGACCACGCTTCTAGAGGTTAGATTACCGAACAACCGTGAAATCCCTATGGACAAATTCCGTATAAATTGATACAATGGTTGTAATAATATATGAAAAACTACAAATTATATACCATTTTTGGGATTATAGTATTAATTTTCGGTTTTTTGGCGGGAATTACTGCCTGTGAGCAGTTTAATGTACCTTTAAGCAACTATATCAACGATGCCACCGGTCGCTCTATCAGAGGAACTGGGCATACATTCGTAACAAAGCATCATCCGGAGCAGGATGGAATAACAATACCTATTGGTGAAACAACAACTATAAATATAAATATTCACAACCCGCAGAATTATGTAATAGAGGTTGAGTTGGAGGGTGTGGGTTCAAATAATGCAACAGTTGATGTTATTATAAACAACCGGGCAGTCACAATAAAAATTATCAATCCTGGGGAAAATGATTATTTTGATCTAACCTTGATAATAACCGGTAACGGTATACCAATGCCCTCATACAAGCTGCCAAGAATGACAGCGCGTGTTCTTGTAGCAAGTATAACGATAGGCGGTGAAACTGAGTATTACAACAGTTTTACTGCCGCAATAACTGCCGCAATAACTGCCGCAACAGATTCCGATAGTCAAGATCCCGTAACAATAACACTTTGGGAAGATATTAATTTAGGAATAGAAGGGAGTTATTCTTTCACAATCCCATCCGGCAAACACATTGTACTTACAACAGGATCGAATGTTGTCGCGAGAATAGTACGCAATAATGTTTTTGGTGGTAACTTGTTTATTGTAGAAAGCAATAGTTCATTAACCCTTAACGGATCTCTGACAATAGATGGGAATGGAGATTTTATTCAATTCGAATCTCTAGTATCTATTAAGGGAAATTTTACCATTAGCGATAATGTCCATCTGACAAATAACTCCGGTAGTGGTGTACAAGTTGAAAATAGCGGAACCTTTATAATGGATGGCGGAACTATATCTGGACATTATACTGATACAGGAAAAGGCGGCGGTGTATTTGTGGAAGCTGGAACCTTTACAATGAATGGCGGAACTATATTGGAAAACACAGCTTATCGTGGCGGCGGCGTGTATGTGGCTGAAGATGGAATCTTTACAATGAATGGCGGACAAATTAAAGATAACAAAATATCTTCTCCTTCAGGAGTAGCAGGTACATCTCTTTGTGTAGAACAAGGCGGAACAGCCGTATACGGCGGGGAATATGGCGAAGGTCAATATGGTTATTTTAATGGTAATGATTATCAAATTATTGCCAGCGGTCATGGTACTGCAGATGACAATCTGCCACACCCAAACTAATAATTAAAATATTCCAGGAGCGTCAATAATGAAAAAAAACCGGAGAGCAGCCGACAAAATACAACGCCCCATTGGCGCAAAGCTTATTATCATAATAACCATACTGCTTTTATTGTCTTTGGGAGCAATTACAATTTTAGTTTCCGTAATGGTAACAGAAGATGTGCGAATAACGGCAGAAGATAATAATTTATCGGTAAACAGAAGGTCGGCATCGGAAGCGGATAATTTTCTTACAATGATAAGGGGAAACACGTATTTTTTATTGGATACCATAAATGCGGTGGGAGCAGCCATGCCGGCAGCCGTCTTTGCCGAAGATTTTTTCTTCGAGCATAACCGGCAAATTGCATTTATCGGTATTGTGCAAAATGTTGGAGACAGTTTTCAATTAATTTACACGCTTACAAACGAAGCTTTTTTTCTTTCCAACGAGCTGGAACTGGAAGATATAAAAGATTTTTTTACAATACACCGCAAAGAACTGGAGCGTTCAAGCCACGGCGAAACCCTGTTAATAAATGCCGCCCCTGTTTTCGATTTACCGGTGCTTGCAATGTTTTCTCCTCGGCACAATATTTCTTTGGCAGGCTCGCGGCCTAATGTGGCGGTTGTGTTTTTCTCGTCCAATTCCCTTGCAGAAACATTCAGCGAAGGGGTAAATCTTTCCTACATTATAAACGATGCGGGAGACTACCTTATCCATGCCGATTACGATCTTGTCCGCTCAGGGGAAAATGCCGCCTCGGGCACTGTAAGTTCTTCTTTTGTTTCTATGGCAATGGAAAGTACAAATCAGGGACGGCAGATTTTATTTACAGAAACGGACGAAAAAAGATACTTTGGCGCTTTCAGGAAAATTTCTATAGGCAATGCCGTAGTAATTACCACTATTCCCTACGATATAGTAATGGAAGGAACTGCCGCAACAACACGGCGAAATATTTATTTGTCGGGCGCGGTTTTATTCATTGCCATTCTTTTTGTCTGGTTTTTCAGCAAGACTGTCAGTGTTCCGTTAAAAATACTTGCACGCGCCGCACGGCAAATAGAGGGCGGTAATTTCGAATTAGACCTAAAATCAAAAGCAAAGGACGAAATAGGCTTTCTTACAAGAAGTTTCCAGAAGATGAGCGGCGCTCTAAATATCTTTGGACGGTTTACCAACAAGGATATTGCGGTGCGGGCAATGCGCGGCGAGATAAAGCCGGGCGGTTTACCGCGTCATGCGACAATTTTCTTTTCCGACATCCGCGATTTTACGGCTAAAAGCGAAAGTTTTACAAATACATTCAGAGACGATGCTTCCGACCGCATTGTCCACTGGTTAAACAACTACCTTACACGAATGGTTGATTGTGTAGAAAAATCAAACGGCGTTGTGGATAAATTTATCGGAGATGCGGTTATGGCGCATTGGGGCACTGCTTCTACAGCCGGAAGCCCGGAAAAAGATGCGTATAACTGTATCAACACCGCTCTTTTAATGCGCGAATCGCTTTTGGAAATGAACAGGGGGCGAAGAAAAGACGATGTGGGAAATCCCCCGATAGTTATCGGCTGCGGCATCAATTCCGGAATTGTAACCACAGGTCAGCTTGGCAGCGAACAGCGCATGGAATATACCGTTATCGGAGACCCTGTTAATCTTGCAAGCCGTGTAGAGTCGCTTACTAAAACTTTTGGAGCCGATATTTTAATTTCGGAAAGTACATGGAATCTTGCGGGCGAACATTTTATTACGGAAGAACTGCCTTCGGTTAAGGTAAAAGGAAAAGAAAAACCGGTGCGGTTATTTGCCGTTATTAATTATAAAGATGCGTCCGATGGTCCAAAAACATTGGAGCAGGTTCGCAAACTCCTGGATATACAAAGCACTCCCAATATTGCCGGTACAAAAAGTAAAAGAAAAAGCAAAACAGGAGGAGGCGAGTGACCCGAAAAAAGTCATATTTCGCCGACATTTTTGTAATAATTATCTGTGTACTCGGTTTTTTCCTGTGCATTTTTCTTTTTCAGAGAGATCTTAATGCCGCTTATTTACGGCACGGAAAACAAGAAGTAGGAGCAGTCACTTTTCGTTATAATACGGCACAGCGGCGTTTTGTAGACAGATTAATTTGGGACAGACTTAGGAACGGATCTCCTTTATACAACGGAGACACTATCCGAACTGCCGATATGTCGGAAGCAACCGTCACCTTTGTAGACGGCGTTATAATCGATATATATTCAAATACATTAATTCAAATTTTTTATAATGAAAATTCCGGCGGCAGGATTCAATTTTCCGGCGGCGGAATAAATGTGAATACCGGAACTTCCGACACGGTTATATCTTCGGGAGACAAAGACCTTACAGTCAGGGCGGGCTCGGCAGTGCGCCTTGCTTCTGATGCAAACAAAAGCATGAATATTGCTGTCAGCGAAGGAACTTCTTCGCTCGAAGGAGAAACCATTTCAGCAGGTTCCGGTTTATTTTTAAGCGAAGCAGGAGAAATTCTTTCCGTCCCGCAGGCAGTGGCTATTTCTCCTCATGGCGGCGCACGGATTTTAACTCAGACAGAAGAAGGTGCTCTTATAGATTTTACATGGAATAAAATAAATTATTCCCCCAATACGCTTTCGCGGCTGGAAATTGCCCGTGACAGAAATTTTAACCGTATTTATTTTTCGGAAAATTCAAGCGAAAGCCGGCTTGGCATTGTTTTACCGCCGGGTACATGGTATTGGAGACTATACCCTGTAACAACAGCGCAAGTATCGACGCGAGCGGCAGCGCAAATGGCGTATTCAAGACTTGTTGTTGCGCATAATCCCATTCCTGTTTTAATAAGTCCGCCGGAGAATCAGGAGATTGTTTATAATTCATCTTCTCCCTCAGTGCGTTTTATCTGGACAACATCGCCGGAGGCAGCCTCTTACAATCTGGAAGCGGCGGATAATCCTTCCATGCAAAATCCTGTTTTAAATCTTTCTGTAAATTCAGCGGCGGCCGGCAGACAGCTTTCCGTCCTTTCTTCCGCTTTAAAAGAAGGAACCTGGTATTGGCGCGTAACGCCTGTGTATTCTAGGGATTTTGAGGGAAGTTCGGTGCCGTCTGCGGTTCATAGTTTTATTGTAAAACAAGAAAGCGCTCCGGTTGTGCCTGCACATGAAGTTGAGTCTAAAACTTTGCAAAAAGAAGTTGCCTTGCGTATTTCAAAGCGAAGAGAAACCGGTAATTTGCGGAACGAACCTGACGATACTACAACCGCGGAGCCCCCTCCTCTCGATACAGATATTACTCCCGAAATTGCCGCAACCCCGGCAATTAGGCCCCCTGTAATTACCCCCGAGGTAACCGAACCCCCGGTTGTTATACCGGAAATTGTTACTCCGCCGGTTACGCCTCCGGTTGTTGTTCAAGACACTGACACACCGGAAATTACTGAATTACCGGATTATACATTATTGCCGGTTCCGCAAAATATTTATCCAGCCGATTTACATACAGTCACAGCGGAGCAAATAAGGGCTTCCAGAGATTTATCTTTTTCCTGGAATGAAGTTCAGGGCGCAAACGGTTATGTATTAACAGTTTCCCGGAAAAACGGCAATGAACTTACAACGGTAATGACAACGCAGGTACTTAGCAAAGCAAGTTACACGATAGAAGATATTCGTCTTCTTGGCAGGGGAAGTTTTTTATGGCATGTAGAAGCAGTGAATGTAATGGAAGACGGCTCTGTCGAGCATCACGGACAACTTGTAGAGAACAGGCTTATTATAGATATTCCGGAGCCCAGGCAGATAAGAACAGTAGATTTGGGGACACTTTATGGTAATTAACAGAGAGAACAAAAAAATATTTATTTTAATTGCATTATTTATTCTGTGCCTCTCTTTTATTCCTGCACAGGAACAAAAAAATAACGGCGGGACAAATTACTTTGTAGATCGCAGCGGAGACGAGCTTCGCTTTATCCAGCGGATCATCTGGGAAGAAAGCGATTATTTTCTGCACTACGAAGTTGTCATAGAAAAAATGGAGCAAAAGGTTTACGTCGAGGTTGAGCGTTTTAGATCGGAAGTTAACTTTATAGAAGTTTCGCTTGCTTCTGGACATTACCGCTACAAGGTAGAGGTTTATAATCTTTTCGATGAATTATCTTTTACTACAGAATGGAGCGAATTTGAAATTATCCTTGCGTTCCAGCCTTCTATTGCCGGTTTTAGCCCGAATGGCTTTCATCTTGATGAAGACCATGTATGGGAGATAACCCTGCAAGGACAAAACCTGTTTCCCGAATCGGAGTTTTATCTTGTGCAGGACGACAAAATAATAAGACCGCTGCACCATACTGTAAACGATAACAATGCCACCCTTGTATTTTCCCGCGAATCTCTTGTCCGCGGAAAGTTTTCCATATGTGTAAGAAACCCAGGCGGACTGGATGCCCGGCTTGGAGATTTTACGATAAAAGCAAACAGGACTTCCGAACTTGTTTTTTCCATTGGGTATGCTCCCATTCTTCCCTTGTACGGATACCTGTTCAAAGATGCAGAAACTTTGGAAGCTCCGTTCTCCGGCGGTTTTTATCCGTTGGGAATTGCCGCCAAAGTAAGTTTTATTCCTTTCATAAAAAGCTGGGGCAATTTAGGAATAGAAATTTCCTGCTCTCTGGCATTCCTTGAACAAGACCTGAATTATTACACGACTAGCGCCTCTCTTCTAAACACACACTTGGGTATTATGTATCAAAAATATTTTATGGAAAATGCTTTTTCCATTAATGTCAGTATTGGGGCGGGCATTACCTCAGTTTTAGATTTTCACTATAAATTTTCATTTGATGGACATTCCACAGAAAATATTACGACTCATTATCCTTCCGGCATTATAGGAGTTTCTTTTTTCAAAAAAATTAACAATATATTTACAATTAATGCGGGGTTTGATTTTATCCATATATTTTCACCGCCGACAGACAGGCCTATGCCCGGTTTTATCCGCCCGTTTGTTACAGCAGGAATTCAACTGTAAGCTATTGTTAATCCCATATAAATTTGCTAGACTGCGTACATGGAATCTATAATATTAGCATCCGGCTCCATATTAAGACAGGATTATTTTAAATTGATGGGGCTCCCTTTCAGTATTTACCCCGCTAAAATCGATGAAAGCAAAGTTACCCTAACCGACCCGGAAAAGCTTACCGCTGAATTAGCCGTAAAAAAAGTTAAAAAGGTTATCGAGGTTATGAGCGAACGCCTGCCCAAGTGGATAGTGGGCGCGGACACCGTAATTGCTGTAGACAGCGCTATTTTTGGCAAACCCGCAACACACGAAGAAGCCGCCAAAATGCTTAAAAAACTATCGGGAAAAACCCATAAGGTGGTTACTTCTATAGCCCTTTATAATGGGCATAAAAAGAAAATTGCAAAGAAAACCGCTGTTTGCTCGGTTACTTTTGCCCCCCTAAAAGAAAAGGAAATTGAGTGGTATTTGGACACCAACGAATGGCAGGGAGCCGCCGGGGCATACCGTATCCAGGGGCTTGCCGGGCTGTTTATAACCCAAATAAAGGGCGATCCAAGCACCGTAGCAGGGTTGCCATTAAGCGAGTTTTATGTCATGCTAAGAGGTAACGGCTACCCCTACGGAGCATAACTCCCGGGATAGACGAAATTTCCGCCCAGCACCTAGTTTTGTGTAAAAAGAACTTGTGTAACAAAAATATATTTCTACACAAAACTAGGTACTGGGTGAGATATAAGGAAGGAAGCTCGGTTGCTTAATTTTTGGGTTATTAACCCAAAAATGGCTGTTAATTAGCCGGGCAAATTTTGGAGGAAAAATGGCTGTAGTAACCATGAAAAATCTCCTGGAATCAGGAGTGCATTTTGGACACCAGGTAAAACGCTGGGATCCCAAAATGAAAAGATTTATTTTTGCGGAACGCAATGGTATTCACATTATCGACTTGCAAAAAACAATCCAATCCATTAAGGATGCCTACGATGCGGTTAGAAAAACCGTAGCCGGCGGCAAAACAGTACTTTTTGTAGGTACAAAAAAACAGGCGCAGCAGGCAGTTCAAAAAGAAGCCGAACGCTGCGGAATGTTCTATATTAACAACCGCTGGCTGGGCGGAATGTTAACCAATTTTGTAACAATCAAAAAATCGCTTCTTCGCCTAAAAAAACTGGAAAAGATGGAAGTAGACGGTACTTTCGAAAATCTTACAAAAAAAGAAATTTCCGGTCTTGCCAAGGAACGCGTTAAACTGCAAAAAAACCTGGGCGGCATAAAGGAAATGAAAGAACTTCCCGGTATCCTTTTTATAATCGATACACGCAAGGAAGCTATCGCTGTCGCGGAAGCCAAACGCATGAATATCCCGATTATTGCCGTTGTCGATACAAACTGTAACCCGGAAGGCATCGATTACCCCATCCCCGGCAATGATGATGCAATTAGGGCAATTACACTGTTTACACAGATTATTGCAAACGCAGTAGTAGAAGCGGACAATGAAGTAGGCCTTAAAATTATCGAATCCCTTGGCGACGAAGACGAGGATATGGACAGCCTGTTAAGCGATACATCCAGAAAAGAAGAAGACATGGAAATCGATATAGAAAAATATACAACAGAAGAAGCATACAGAGCGGCAAAAGAGGACGAAATAGTCGATGACGATGACGACTCCAGTACGCAGATCAAAGTTGATATAGATAAAGCATATGAGGAGTAAAATATGGCAGATATTAGCGCTAGTGATGTAAAAAAGCTTCGGGAAAAAACCGGAGCCGGTATGATGGAATGTAAAAACGCGTTGGTTCAAACTAACGGCGATTTTGCAGCCGCAGAAAAAATACTAAAGGAAAAAGGCCTTGCGGCTCTGGAAAAAAGAGCGGAAAGAGCTACCAATGCGGGTAATGTAATTATCAAAATTAAAGACGACGGGACTCAGGCTGTTGTTGTAGAATTAAAAGCGGAAACAGACTTTGTTGCAAAAAATCCGGACTTCTTAAAACTTGGCGAAGACATTGCAAGCATTGCCCTGGATAAAGGCATAGAAAACCCGAACGACGAGCTTAACAATATGGTAACAGACCTTGCAACAAGAATTAGGGAAAATATGGGGCTTAAAAGACTCTGTCTTGTAAAAGCTTCTTCCAGCGAATATCTTTGCAAATATATTCATGGCGAAAACGATATTGGCGTACTTGTAAAATGCGAATCTGACAAGCCGGAAATCTTTGCAACCGAAGATATTAAAACATTTGTTTTTAGCCTGGCATTGCATATTGCGGCTTTTAATCCTGTAGCTTTAGACAGAAGCAAAGTGGATCAAAACTGGCTTAAAGAACAGGAAGAAATTTTTAAAGCTCTTATGGCAAAGGACGAAAAACTTAACGGCAAACCGGAAAATGTACTTTCCGGAATTCTTCAGGGCAAGGTCGATAAATTCTTAAAAGAAATATGCTTAATGGAACAGGGCTATATTAAAGACGAAAAAATTACTGTCGCAAAAGCTATGGAAGAAGCAGGCAAAAAAGCCGGGGCAAAACTTTCTGTATCCGGCTATGTTTATTATAAAGTAGGAACAGCGGAGTAATTATGCAGGATGTTATTTCTTCCCAAGAAGAAAAAATGAAAAAGACTGTTGCAAATCTAAAAGAAGGGTTTGCAACACTTAGAACGGGACGAGCTTCAGCATCGTTATTCGACAGACTAAGAGTAGATGCATATGGAGAAAAATCTCCAATGAATCAGGTGGCAAATATTTCTGTTCCGGAAGCTCGTCTTATTGTTATTCAACCCTGGGACAAAAATCTGATTGGCGAGATCGAAAAAGCAATCCGCTCTTCAGAACTGTCGCTAAACCCGTCAAATGACGGTAAAGTTATCCGTATTTCCGTACCTCCGCTTACAGAAGAAAGACGCAAAGAGCTTGTTAAACACGCCAAAGCTCAGGCGGAACAATCAAGGGTTGCAATACGCAATATCCGCCGCGACGGCAACGACGAACTTAAAAAACTGCTTAAAGATTCTAAAATTACGGAAGATGACAACGAAAAAAGCGAAGCGGAACTTCAAAAACATACAGACAATTACATTAATCAAATTAATCAGGTTTTAGAAGAAAAAGAAAAAGAAATAATGGAAGTGTAATGGTAGTGCCTGTACATATCGGCATCATAATGGATGGAAACGGCCGTTGGGCAGAAAGCCGCGGTCTTATCCGAACTCAGGGGCATCTGGAAGGGTTAAAAACAGCCAAACGAATTGTTAAAGCGGCAAGCGATTTTGGAATTAAATATTTAACCCTTTATGCGTTTTCTACAGAAAATTGGAAGCGCGCAAGTGACGAGGTAAGTTATATTATGGGACTTGTAAAACAATATCTTAGAGCAGAGCTGGAATTTTCGCGAAAAAACCATATCCGCACCCGTTTTACAGGCGACATGGAAGGGCTACCAAAAGAGATTCGAAAAGAAATTAAAGATTCCATAGAAGCAACAAAAGATTTTAACGGTATGCAAGTTGTCCTTGCCATAAATTATGGCGGCAGAAATGAAATAATTCGTTCCGTTAATAAATTTGCAAGGGAAAACCAGCAAATAATAAATATTACGGAAGACGACATTAAAGCGTATCTAGATAACCCCGACATACCCGACCCCGATTTAATAATCCGCAGCGCAGGGGAGTACCGCACAAGCAATTTTTTGCTTTGGGAAGGAGCGTATTCCGAACTTTATGTTTCGCAAAAATATTGGCCGGATTGGGATAAAGAAGATTTACAGGCAGCAATAGAAGAATACAATAAAAGAGAAAGAAGGTTTGGCGGCATTACGGCTGCATAACAAGGAGAAAAAAAATGAGAAAAATAATAGAAAGATTATTAATATTTTGCATTGGTATTCCCGCTGTTTATGCTCTTGTTTTTCTGCTTCCTTTTTATATGCACCTTGCCTTAAATATTACTGTTATTGTTTTTTCCGCCATAGGAGCTTTAGAATTTTCTTTTATGCTGGAAAAGAAAAATATAAAAATATCAAAAATAGAAGCTGTTATTTTAGGAATGTTAGCGCCTTTAGCGGTTTTAATTACGGTTAGTTTTAATAAACCGGGCTTAGTAATAGGAATAATAATTTTACTGGGTATTTTTTGGGCTTTGTTATCTGCCATTTTTTCTAAAAAAGAAAATATAAATGCCATAATTAACCGTTTTTCCGGATGTATCTCCATAATTGTTTACCCCGGCTTTTTTATGTCATGGATTGTATTAATGAGTAAATGGAACAGCTCTGCCGCAATATTCCTTTTTTTATTAATCGTCTTTTTTAACGATTCTGCGGCATGGCTGTTTGGCACATTATTCGGCAAAAACAACAGAGGGATTATTCCGGTAAGTCCAAACAAGAGCATTGCCGGTTTTATTGGCGGATTAACAGGTTCTGTACTGGTAGCATTTGGAGCATTTTACCTGTTTCCCAATGTTTTTCCATTTAGTTCTTCCGCTGTATTTAGTTTGCCGGCTGCTGGAATTATTCTTGGCTTTCTTACGGGGTTATTTGCAACTCTTGGCGATTTAGCGGAATCTGCAATAAAAAGAAGCTGCGATTTTAAGGATTCCGGAAATTTAATGCTTGGAAGAGGCGGAATTCTTGATTCAATCGATTCCATAGCAGTTGCCGCCCCTGTTTATTATCTTCTGTTTAGCCTGTTCTTCCCGGGATGAAAAAACGCGTTGCTATTCTTGGGGCGACAGGCTCCATCGGAAAAAGCGCCCTGGATGTTATTTCCAAAGACCCCGATAATTTCGAAGTTGTCCTTTTATCCGCCCGCTCCCGCATTACAGAATTGGAACAATTAAAAAAACAATTTCCCTCTGCTGTCTGCGTTAATAATAATTTACTTGACGCAATCCGCAATGTTCAGCCGGATATAACTGTAAACGGAATTGCGGGATCTGCTGGGCTGGAACCTTCCATTGCCGCGATAAAATCAGGCTCTAACCTTGCCCTTGCAAATAAAGAAACCATTGTAATGGCGGGCGAACTTGTCCTTAAACTTGCAAAAGAAATGGGGGTAAATATAATTCCCGTGGACTCCGAACATTCCGCTATATATCATTTAATTAATGGGCTTGGTGCTCCTTCAGAGATTATTCTGACAGCTTCCGGAGGACCTTTCAGGAAACATACAATTCAGGAAATGCAAAATGTTACTGTAGAAGATGCCCTTGCCCATCCTACCTGGAATATGGGGACAAAAATAACAATAGATTCCGCTTCTATGGCGAACAAGGGTTTAGAAATAATCGAAGCCTGTATTTTATTTAAAATACAGGCAGATAATGTAAAGGTTGTAGTTCACCCGCAAAGCATTGTACATTCAATGATACGAATGCATAACGGCGCTTTTTATGCCCAGCTTTCAAAACCGGATATGAGAAACCCCATTGCGGACGCTCTTTACTGGCCGGAAATTGCCCCCCCTGCAATAGATCCTTTAAGCTTCGATTCTTTAACCCTGGAATTCGAAAAACCTGACACTAACAAATTTCCAATACTAAACCTTGCATGGGAGGCAGCCCGCCTGGGAAAATTATACCCTTGTGTGTATAATGCAGCTAACGAAGAAGCGGTTTCCTGTTTTATATCAAATAAATGCGGATTCCTTGATATACCCAAAATAGCGGAATATGTGTTACAGATGGATTGGAGCAAAGAATTCGATAATATAGAAGCCGTACTAGAGGCGGATAAAAAAGCCCGTTTAGAGGCTGTAAATTTTATACAAAAAATGAGATAATACATTATGACACTTATCAAAATTATTATAGGACTTTTTGGTCTTGGAATTGTAGTTTTTATCCACGAGCTTGGACACTTTTTGGCAGCCCGTTTATGCAAAATTAAAGTTGATGCTTTCTCCGTTGGCTGGGGAAACCCAATCTT
The DNA here is from genome assembly GCA_031286205.1 of Treponema sp. GTDB lineage: Bacteria > Spirochaetota > Spirochaetia > Treponematales > Breznakiellaceae > WQXQ01. The sequence continues at coordinate 1,081 of JAITUR010000110.1, read as the reverse complement.
AAAAAAGAAAATAGGCGAAGTTGAATACCGCCTTGGAATGTTTCCCGTTGGCGGTTACTGCAAATTCAAAGGCGGAGCCGATTACGGCGGATCAGATTATAAAGAAACATGGGAACTGTTAAACAAGGGGCAAAAACCGGAAGCAGGTTCTTACTTGGCGGCAAGTCCGCAGGCAAGAATTTTAACCTGTTTTGCGGGTCCTGCATTTAATTTTATTTTTGCCATTCTTTTACTTTCCATTATTTGGGGCATTGGTTTTGAATTCCCGGGTTATGAAAATAAAATTGCGCTTTTATCGGAACGAATAGAACAAACAGAAGATACCCCTCCGGAACTTTTCCCCGCTGATATTGCAGGATTAAAAACAGGCGACCGTATTATAGAAATAGACGGAAATAAAATATCGTACTTCCACGAAATGCGGGAAATTATCGCTCTTAATCCAAACAAAGAACTTGTATTAACCATAGAGCGCGAAGGAGAACCAAACCAAAAACTTACAATTACACCTAAACTGGATAAAAGCAGCGGTATGGGGCAAATTGGCGTTCTAATGTATTATTACGAGGATACACAAAGCTACAAATATGAAATGATACGCTCCCCAAAATATAATTTATTTACAGCCATAGGCAAGGGCGCCGGTGAGTGCTGGAAATCTTTAACTCTTACCATAAAAAGTTTTAGGCTTTTATTTATGGGAATAGATCTTACACAAGCTGTTTCCGGTCCTGTCCGTATAACTTATATGATGGGAGATATTGCAGCACAGGGTATGGGTCAGGGGTTTGGAGTTGCCATTAGGTCTTTTATGGAATTTATAGCCCTAATATCCATAGCCTTATGTATAATGAACCTTTTACCGCTTCCAATTATCGACGGCGGCATGATACTGTTATTTTTTGTAGAATTAATAAGGAAAAAACCTACACATCCAAAAGTAATTTCAGTTTTTCAGGGAGTTGGCATTGCAATTATTCTTTGTCTAATGGTCTTCGCGTTGTTCGGAGACATATTATATTTTATCCGTAGATAGGGGGAATTAACACATGAAACAAAACATTAATTGCCCATGCGGCAA